>JAGQWH010000009.1 GCA_020437545.1 Ignavibacteriota bacterium | reverse complement strand
CAAGTCTTGGCAGTACTGAAATAAAAAGAGGTCATACAGTTCAGAACGGATTAAACGGCGGAACAAGTATTAAAAGATATTATGATATTACTCCTGCAAACAATACCGGTCTTAATGCAAGCCTGGTATTCAAGTATGATGATTCAGAATTAAACGGAAAGCCCGAACCTTCTTTGAAATTATTTAAATCAACCAATTCCGGAAGCTCATGGCTTTTCATGGGTGGCAATGTGAACATTGCCTCAAATGAGATCACATTGAACGGAATTACATCATTTTCAAGATGGTCGGCAGATTCTTCCGGAGTATCGGCTGCAATTACTTTAATCATGGAAGGGTTTTATAATATTCCTACAAGCAATCTAAATATGAGCGATACAGTTAGAGTTTACTTAAGAAATTCTGCAACACCTTATGCAATCGTTGACTCATCAATTGGTATAATTGACTCTCTTACGTTCAAGTCTGCATACCAATTTCCAAATGCACCTTCGGGATCATACTATTTACAGTTAAAACACAGAAACTCTCTTGAAACCTGGAGTAAGAATCCGGTAATTTATTTTCAGGATACAACTTTAAATTATGACTTCACATTTGCTGCGACTCAGGCTTTCGGAAACAATGAAATTCTGAAGGGAACTAAATATTGCATATACAGCGGTGATGTAACGCAAAATGGTTTTATAGATCTTACTGATGTGGTTCAGATTAATAATGATGCAAACGCATTCAAAACAGGATATCAGGTGTCCGATGCTAACGGTAATTCAATTGTAGGACTCGATGACGTTTTAATTGCTTACAATAATTCACTTAATTTTGTATCGAAAAAGACACCTCTTAATCCTTAGGTTGCAAAAGGGAAAGAAAAGTCTTAGCTTCTCCGGAGATCCCCAGGATTATTTTTATATGAAGTAATTCTGAAACAAGCTTTCGTTAAACTCAAAATAAAACTTTAAACAAAAAAGGTTTGGTAATTTAATTGCCAAACCTTTTTTTGAATAAAGTCCGATTTAAACGAATATGTGATTTATTCTACTTTAATTATTGCTGCCTCGGTTTTTTGTTTGGGCATTTTAGAAAAATCCTCCAAATGAATTTCAAGAGCTTCTTCCAGTAATTTCAAAGTTTCCTTTTTGGTTTTTGCAGCAGCAATACATCCCGGTATGTCCGGTATGTATGCACTGTAACCATTTCCGGATTTTTTAATTATTGCTAAATAATCCATAAGTTAATTTCTAGTTTTTATTATTATTAAAAATACTTCGATATCAGCTCCCCGATAAAATATCCAACCACTGCTATTCCCATACCCACAATAAACATATCAAACCCGCTTCTGAATATACTCCTTCCCGTAAATGCGCTTCTCGCTGCGCCGACTAAAAAGTGAGCTATCATTGAAATTATAAAAGATGTCCATATAGCTACCACTCCTTCAAGAAAGAAAAACGGTGCGACCGGGATCAATGCTCCAATAGCTGTTGCAAGTCCGGTTATCCATGCTTCGCGGAAAGGTGTAGAATCATTTTCACTTATGCCGAGTTCTTCTCTGACACTTTCTTTCAAAGCCAGTTCGGGATCTTTCATGATATCATCAGCAAGATTTTTTGCATCAGTTTCGGTCATGCCTTTTGCCTGGTAGATAAGTGAGAGTTCCTCGGCTTCGAGTTCGGGCATGAACCTTATCTCATCGGCTTCCATTCTTTTTTCATATTCATAAACTTCATTCTGACTTTTCGCTGCAAGATAGCCTGATGACGCCATTGATAAAGCATCGGCAAACATTCCCGAGATTCCTGTCAGAAGAATTATATGCGGCTGAACATTTGCTCCAATCACTCCTGCAATAAGACCGAAATTGGCTGTCAGTCCGTCATTGAATCCATAGATCACATTCCTCAGCATGCCGCCTGACTCAGTCTGATGCCATGACTCACCTTCCGAATCCAGTAATGTAGTAAGTTTATCCGAATGCTCCGCCGAATCCTTTGCAAGCTGCAGCGCAATGTCTTTTGTCTGTTTTGAATTGCTTGATTTATACAAGCCCAGATATGATTTAACTTCCAGCCCTTCTTCACGAAGCATCATTTTAGAAAGTAAACCTGTCCCGAATTTATTTGCGATCCATCCGAAAAACTTTGCTCTTGAAGATGGCGCCGGTGATTTTTTATTTATATTATTTTTGGAAAACAGATCAAGCCATACATCTTTATGTTTGTCCTCTACTACAGCAAGCTGAATATATATCTTACTTTTGTTTTCATTCTTTTCAAGTCTGCCGAGTATCCTGTATAGGTAAGCTGCATCGGCTTCGTCCTGCAGGTGATGATTCCAAACCTCAAGTGTATCTTTGTCTATCATGATGTATATTAAATATTATACTTTAAGTTTAATTTAGGATTTTTATTGTTTACTTTTGAACCAAATTTAAATAAAGCAAAATATGAAAAAAATATTCAGCTCTTTAGTATTTTTAATTATTATCTTTTGTTCAGGATGCAGCAGCGATGATAATAACGTAAACACAACTTCAACAGGAGAGGTATTGCTTGCAACTGTTTCAGGCGATTCAGTTGGTGTTTCATCAGGAATTTCTTCAAAAAGCTCAAGCATCACATCCGGACAATTGAATTTTACCGACAGGAGTAATGCAAGGATAAGTTTTTTCTATTCGTCTGGTACTTCAAACACTGCAGTTCCTTTCAGTATATTGTACAATGATTCTATTGTTATGTATTCAGGAAATCTGATTAATGATGCGACGGATCAGTTTGTAGATACAACTTTTGCTTCGCCAAATGTAGACAGTTTTTTCAAATACAAAATTTCGGTTGGTTCAACAGCACCATCTTTTTTTAAATTCAGGGATTTAAAGATTTACAAAAAATAATGTACTATCATATAAACCATTCCCTGAAGGTTTCAATTAACAGATAAACATTAAAGATTATTAATATTACTGAGATTACATAAACGGTAATTTTCAGCCATGGTTTATTAACAAATTCACCCATTTTTATTTTATCACCTGTAAAATGGATCAGAGGTACAACTGCAAAACTCAACTGCATTGATAAAATGACCTGACTCAATATCAAAAGACTTGTCGTACCCTTTTCGCCGTATATTAAAGTTACAATGAATGCCGGTATTATCGCAATCAATCTTGTGATCAATCTTCTCAGCCATGGTTTTAATCTTATGTTCAGAAATCCTTCCATGACGATCTGCCCTGCGAGTGTACCGGTCAGAGTCGAATTCTGTCCTGATGCCAGTAATGCAATTGCAAACACCGTACTTGCCATCCCTGCTCCAAGAATCGGAGTTAAAAGCTGATAGGCATCAGCTATATCAGCGACATCCTGATATCCCGTTGAATGAAATGTAGCGGCTGCTACAATTAAAATTGCAGCATTAATAAAGAATGCAAGAAATAAAGAAACCGTTGAATCTATTGTAGCAAATTTAACCGCCATTTTTTTTCCGGTTTTATTTCTTTCATATTTTCTTGTCTGAACAATACTCGAATGAAGGTATAAATTATGAGGCATAACGGTTGCTCCGAGAATACCAATTGCTATATAAAGCATATCAGGATTATAAACTATCTGAGAAGATGGCAAAAGACCTGAAAGTATGGGAATAAAATCCGGGTTCGACACAAAGATCTCATAAGTAAAACATGAAATTATTACTGCCATTAATCCGGCAACGATGCTTTCAAGATATCTGAATCCTTTATACTGAAACATAAGAATTACGAGCACATCAATAACAGTAATAGTTACTCCAACTATGAGCGGAATACCGAAAAGTAAATTCAAAGCAATTGCAGTTCCGATCACTTCCGCAAGATCACAGGCAGCTATTGCAATTTCACACAGTACCCATAAAGTAAAAGCTACCGGTTTTGAATAATGATCCCTGCATGCCTGAGCAAGATCTCTGCCTGTAACTATACCGAGCTTCAGAGAAAGATGCTGTAAAAAGATAGCAAAGATATTTGAGATAAGTATTACACTGATGAGTATATATCCGAATCTGGCGCCACCTGCAATATCCGTAGCCCAGTTGCCCGGATCCATGTAACCAACGGCCACCATTAAACCCGGACCTGTGTATGCAAGCAGTTTTTTCCAGAATGAACCCTGTGAAGGAACATTGATAGTAGAATAAACCTCCGGAAGTGAATATGATGTTACATGTTTCTTCCAGCCGTTAAGTGGTTCCGTGTTTTCATCTGAGTTTAATGAATCAGATTTAATTTCTTCAATATCACTGTTACTGATTTTCAAAATTTATTCTTTATAATAATAAAGATATTTTCAGCCGGCTTTCGCTTGGAAACATATTAATGTTTTTTGGGTATCGGTGATCCGTGGGGATCCTTCAGCGGATGACCAAGCTCTTCATCAATCTCAGACAGTAGATCATCTGACAAAATGTGTTCAAACTTTTCAGCCTCCTGATGAATATCTTCAATGTTGACGATATTTTTTTCGGCAATGTAAGTTTCCCATAATCTATGAGAACGTACTAGTCTCTCAGCAACTTTCCTTCCCTTCTCAGTAAGTTCATATTTCCCGTTTGGCTGATCAATAAGTTCCATTTTTTTTAATCTGCTTAAAGAAGTGAATATCTTATTTTTTGGGATCCCGAGCTTTTCGGAAATGGATTCAATTAGTCCTGAATTATCTGAATACTCTTCTTTACTGATAAGCTTGATGATATCTTCGGTCAGATTTATTTTAGAATTCTTTTTTCTTCTTAACATCCTGATGAACACACCTTCCTTTGGAGAAAATAAAAATGCCAGTCCAAAAAAGAAAACCGATACAAGAACAATTGAAGCACCTGAAGCGAAGTTCATATGATAAGATAAATACAGACCTATTACAGCTGACAATACGCCAAACATACATGAAAGTAACAGTAACTTCATTAATTTATCTGTAATCAAAAATGCCGTAGCCGGAGGAGTTATGAGCATAGCGATTATCAGTATCACACCTACAGATTGCAACCCGGCTACTATTGACATAGAAAGTAAGGTCATTAAAAAATAATGAACAACCGCTGTTGAGATCCCGATAATGTGAGCCATGGTCGGATCAAAAGATGTGACTAAAAGTTGTCTGTAAAAAAGTATTACTGAAATTATTATTACAACAGTTATAACTGACGAAAGAATAAGATCCGAGTCAGATACACCAAGGACATCACCGAAAAGATATGATGAAAGATCTATATGGACCTGTTTGAGTTGTGACACAAGTAAAATACCCAATGCAAATGCACCGGTAAAAATTATCCCGATCGAAGTGTCTTCTTTAATCTTCGAATTCCGCTCAACATAACTTATCAGAACTGAAGTTAGTATTCCCGCCGTCAATGCTCCGATGAACAAACTTAAAGCTCCTTTTCCGGCTATCATGAATCCGATCACTACTCCGGGCAAGACAGCATGCGCAAGAGCATCACCTATAAGAGACAGTCTTCTGAGCATTATATACGTTCCGATGAGTCCGCAGCTCACTCCAACCATTATGGAAGCTATCAGTGCCCGCTGTATGAATTCATACTGTAATGGTTCTGTAATATATTTTGTAAGAATATCCATTAATTTACAATTAACTGTTCTGCTTTCTGAAGAATGGTCAGCTGACCACCATATGTTCTGTGCAGAAGTTCCGGGGTAAATACTTTCTTAGTCTCCCCAAAAGCTATCAGAATCTGATTGATCAGAATAAGTTTATCAAAATAATCTTCAACTTTACTAAGATCATGATGAACTATCATGATCGTCTTCCCTTCCGCCTTTAGCTCTTTGATAAGATTGAATATAGCAACTTCCGTTTTCGCATCGACTCCGACAAAGGGTTCATCAAGAAAATATATATCACTTTCCTGTGCCAGCGCTCTTGCAAGAAATATCCTCTGCTGCTGACCGCCTGAAAGATTTCTGATCTGAGTCTGCGAATATTTATCCATCTCTACTTTCTTTAATACTTTATTAACGATCTCTTTATCATTTGCATCCGGTCTTCCAAAGAAGCTTATGTATGGATATCTTCCCATCATTACTACTTCAGATACATTGATGGGGAAATCCCAGTCGAACTGTTCTTTCTGCGGAATATAGGCAACTCTTTTCAATGAACTTTTAACTTCCTTTCCAAAGATCTTTACTTCACCTGTGTCAATAGGAAGAAGTCCTAAAATAGCCTTTAACAAAGTTGACTTACCGGCGCCGTTTGGTCCGACAATACCAATTATACTGCCTTCACTTATATCAAGATTAATTCCTTTGATGGCAGGTTTTTTATTATAAGTTACAGTTAAGTTTTTTACATTAATTACATTCATGATTTATTTTAATGCATTAACTACAGTATTAACATTATGCTTTACAGCTCCTATGTAAGTTCCCTCAGGAGTTCCTTCATTTCCTATCGAATCCGAATATAGCGTTCCGCCGATCTTTGCATTCGTTTCTGATGATATCTGCTCAAGCAGTTTAGGATTGACACTTGTTTCAATAAACACTGATTTGAGATCTTTCTGTTTTACATAATCGATAAGATTCTTGAGATCTTCCGTTCTGATCTTTGCTTCAGTTGAAATTCCCTGAAGACCTTTGACCTCAATATTATAAGCTCTTCCGAAATATCTGAATGCATCATGTGAAGTTATCAATACCCGCTGTGATTCAGGAATTGTATTGATCTGTTCTTTTATCCAGGCATCAAGTGAATCCAGTTTAAGCCGGTACTCTTTAAGATTAGTTTCATAATATTCTTTATTCCCGGGATCAATTTCTATAAGTCCTTTAGCAACATTATCAGCATACTTTTTTACGTTTGTCACATCAAACCATGCATGAGGGTCCGGATCTCCAAATCCTTTTTCGTCAGTCATAGGAGTTAAACCTTCGGTAACTACCACTTCAGTTTTACTTCCGCCGGCTCCTCTTATCATTTCTTCTATCCAGTGTTCCAGCGCAAATCCATTTATGAAAACAATATCACTATTAACCACCATTCTGGGATCTGAGGGTTTAGGATGATATGTATGAGGATCGATTCCGACTCCGCAGATACTGTAAGCTTCAACTTTATCTTTACCTATATTCTTTACTATATCATTTATTATAGTAATAGTAGATACAGCAACTATCTTATCGCTTTTAGTTTTTGTACTATCCTCAGAAGTTTTATCTCCGCAACCTGGCAATACAGACAAAGAAAATATTAATAAAAATATTATATGTTTTGGCATATTGAGTCTACAATAATTTTACAAAAATATTATCGGCTAGTTTTTCACTTAAAAATATATTTCCTGACCTGAAATGGATCTGAATAGAATTATCAAAATTGATTTTATCTATGACCTTTATTTCATCATTAAGCTTTAAACCGACTTTTGACAAATATACAAGCACTTCTGAGCTCTCGTCAGAAACCTGTTTGATAACTGCAGAATCTCCGGTATTAAGATTTGATGCTGGAATGGTCTTCATTTCCTGCATCCTGCCTTCCGTATCAGGGATCGGGTGACCGTGAGGATCGAATTTAGGATATTCAAGAAACTTCTCGAGTTTTGAAATCAATTCGTCTGAAGATGCATGTTCAAGATTTTCAGCTTCATTATGTACATTTTCCCATGTATAATTCAGTTGTTCAACAAGAAAAACCTCCCATATCCTGTGCTTTCTTACTAAATTAATGGCAATTGCCGAACCTTTTTTTGTGAGCTCGAATCCTTTATATGGTATATTTTTAATGTATCCTGATTTTGATAATTTGGAGATCATATCACTAACGGCTGCGGGTGAGATTTTAAGCCTTTCTGCAAGAATGCTTGTAGTAACCTTTCCGTCAGAATTTCTGATCGAATAAATATTCTTAAGATAGTCCTCTAAACTTTTGTTCAATTAATTATATTTTTAAGTTTACAACATTGCAAATTTAAGCATACTTAATTTTTTTATCAAGTCCTAATAACTTCTTGAGAAGCAGTAATTAAATCATTTATTAACGTAATATAAATTATTATTTTGAAACGAATTTCTCCTCACTTTCGTTAGCTAATTCATATGACAATCTGGAACAGAATAATTTTTTTCACAATAGTATTTGGTATATTTTTCGGACTGCAGTATCTGGTCTACAGGACCTTCAGAAAATTTGCAAGATCAAAATACCCCGAATCTAAATTCATAAAATATTTATCGGTCTATCCTTTTATAATATTCAATCTTCCGTTTATTTACATTATCGCAAACGGATTCAGTTCGGCAAATATTCCTGAGACTATCTACACCTATGTATTCCTCCCTTTCTATATTTTTCAGGGTGCAGTGATCTTTATCGGACTTTTCCTGCTTATAGGAAAAATCCTCAAAGCTCCGTTTTCTATTTCATACTGGATCCTGAACAAATTTGAGTCAATTAACAAGTTTTTTAATAAACCGGAAGTAAAAAAGATAGATAACTCGAGAAGAAAATTTATCAGAGGCACAACTGCTTTGGTTTCCGGATATGCGTTTACCGGAGCTACGCTTGGTGTATTGAGCAGTCACGATTATGAGATCGTAAATAAAGATATAAAGATAGATAACCTGCCTAAAGAACTTGCCGGTACAACAATTACGCTTATCAGTGACATACATTCAGGTCCATATATGAAAGAAAATATGATTAAAGAATACACGGATGTGATCAATGATCTTAAATCTGATTTTATTTTTATTCCGGGGGATTTTACAAATTCAAACAAACTGGAAGTCCATCCTTTGGTCAAAGCCATCAGTAATCTCAAAGCAAATAAAGGCATTTACGGAACTCTCGGAAATCATGACTATTTCTCGGATCCGGAATATGTAGCCAAGGTTATTTCGAATGAATCTCCGGTAAAAATGCTAAGGAATAGTTCCGAGCTTATAAATATTAACGGAAAGAATATTTCTATTATCGGATGTGATGACACACGAAAAAGCGGTTCTGATTCAGATAATACGCTTATGAGTTATTATCAGTCTTCAATGGATCTTGCAAAAGATCAGATCGAAAAAAGCGGTCTTGTTTATGAGGAAGTTCCTAAACTGCTTTTATTTCACAAACCTTATTTTTTTGAAGAGATGACAGAAAGAAAACCTGATCTGATATTCAGCGGTCATACGCACGGCGGACAGGTTGTTTTAGCCAGTTTCGGAGATCTGAATATTTCGTTTGCAGGAGCTGTGAGTAAATACATAAGCGGACTTTACAGATCCGGAAATTCACAAATGTATATTTCAAGAGGTATCGGAAGTGTTGCTCTTCCGATAAGATTTAACTGCCCGCCGGAAATTACAAAGATTACATTGATCTAAGGTAATTTTACCGGCATTCTATTTGGCTGAATATTTATCCGGCGGTGAATATTTTTCTACATGATTATTTATTGGTTTCTGAGACATTAAAAATTCATATACCGCGCCAAGATCTTCATCCGTACACACTTCTCCGTAAAATGTCCATGGCATTACAGTATTAAACTCTCCGTCTTTTACGACAATTGATGTAACTTCAGGAGAGGCGGAAGATCTGAATTTTTGAATAAACTGTTCCTTTGTCCATTTGCCAATACCGGTTTCCAGGTCAGGAGTTAAGTTTGCTGCACGGACTATGCCTCCTTTAGGAGCAGGATATTCTACACCGCCAGAAAATAATTTCTCTTTTATAAATTCACCTTTCTCCATAGGTGAGTGACAGGCTTTACATCCGACAGAATAATAATCTCCTCTTGCGAGGATATCAGCAGAATCCGGCAATTCTTTAAAATGGGGATCGGATGGAATTGTCCGGAATATAAGATTTACCGGAAAGTTAAATTCATGTTTAGGGATCTTGTTCTTTACCGGGGGCAAAGTCCTGATATACGCTATTATAGACTTGATGTCATCTTCATCCATATTGGCGAAAAATGTATAAGGCATCATAGGTCCTAGTGGTTCGCCGTCTTTATCAACACCCATGGTAATAGCTCTGAAAATTTCACCGTCCGTCCATCCGCCGATGCCGGTTTCCATATCCGGAGTTATATTTCTTGCAGGAATAAAGCCAGCACCTTCACCAAAATCCTGACCTCCTTTACCTTCAGTACCTTCTACCAGAGGACCATTTAATTTACTGTAATCCCTTTCAGAATGACAATCCATACACGATGCAAATCCATAAGCAAGATACTTACCTCTGTTCACCATCTCAGCAGTGGGTACTATCTTCATATCCGGAGCAGCGCTGACTTTGGGATATTGCGTTTTTATATAGAAATATCCTGCTGCTGCTATTACCATTATTGAAATAAAAAAGTAAATAAAATACTTAAAAAATTTATTCATGAGTTTTAAAATTAATTTTTAAATTGATATTTAACTTTATATTTATCTATTTGGACTCTCCGGTAATATCTGATTACATTTTATTATCCTGATAATTCCGGCTTTTTTAATTCAGCAAATTACAAAATTTAATTTTAATATCAAATTAGTTTATAAACATACTTAATGATGACACATAAAAATTATCTGCCAGCCGGAAAAATTTTAATGGCTACAAACAATAAAAATAAAATAAAGGAAATAAGATCTGTCCTTTCTCCGGTTAATTCCATTTCAGTCTTTTCACTTAATGATTTTGGAATTACGGCTGAAGTAACAGAGGACGGAAAAACACTTGAAGATAATGCTCTTTTAAAAGCTGAGTATGTCTTCAGATTACTTAATATTCCGTCTATTTCTGATGATACAGGATTGTTTGTTGATGCTCTGAATGGCGAACCCGGTATTTACTCTGCCCGTTATGCAGGTGAAAATGCAACATACAGAGACAATTGCATTAAGCTGTTATCAAAATTAAAAAATGTAAAACCGGAAGACAGGAAAGCAAGATTTGAGTCTGTTATATGCTTTTACACAGGAAAAGGTGAATATAAATTTTTTAAGGGCGTATGCCGGGGAAAGATCATAGAAAGTGAAAGAGGCAGTAACGGTTTCGGTTACGATCCGGTTTTTGTGCCGGATGGATCATCAAAAACTTTTGCTGAATTAACAGATCAGGAAAAAAATAAAATCTCTCACAGAGCACTGGCTTTAAACTCTTTCAGAAATTTTATTGAAAAAAATATTTAATGGTTTGCTGATTCATCAAGATCAATGATTCCTGCATAAAGATCAAAATTGTTGTTTCTTCCGTCTGTCCATACAGCGATCAGCTTATTTCCCGAAAACACACATGAATTATGATCACTAATATAATTCCGCACTGATATATTTCCGGGGTCAAAACTTTTTAATGATATTTTTTTATCCGCAAATGTAACACCTCCGTTAGTGGAGTAAGACAAATATGTGTTGGTTAAAATATTTGAATCGTCATCTCTTGAATCCTGATATACTATAAAAATATTTCCGGACTTATCTTCAGATATTGCCGGCAGAAACTGATCAGTGTTTGTATTATCCGAGTTAACTTTTACAGGCTGTGAAAATTCTGAAGAACTATAAATAAATTTACAGTAATAAATATCTGAAAGATCATTATTTTCTGACCCGGATGAGTATGTAATTGAAAGATCCGAATTTCCGCTTAATATAACATTCGGTTCAGAATTTATTCTGATGCCTTTTTCTGAATTATTCTTTATCAGATACTGACCGTTAGAAAATGTACCTGAAGGATTGATAGAAATTTTGGAGTTTATTTCTTTCCAATTAATTCCATTATCTGATGATTTCTTAATTCTTATCTCATTATCGTTTTTTAAGTAGACTGCAAATAATTCATTATTACTATTTGTTACAATTGAGCTGAACTTTACCCTGTTCTGATCTATTGTTTTGGGTGAAGAAAAAGTTGATCCACCGTCCGTACTTCCGGCAAAAAATATAAGTGAATTCAATCCCTTGAATTCAGTCCATGTAATAAATACCTGATTCTGACCTTTTGAATTTTTACAACTAACAAGTTTGGGTTTATCAATATGAATGATCTCTTTTGCATTATAATCAACAAACTCCCTGTTCGTGATCCAGTTGTTCCCATTGTTTGAAGATTTTGCATAGCACAAACCTTCTTTGTTGCTGTTTCTGAGATCCCTTTGCACAGCAATAAAAACAATATTGCCTTCAGGATCAAATTCTATAAATGGGTCTGAATAAGTTGAACTTTCGAACTTAGCTGAAAGAGGAATTTGTTTTTCATCCCAGTTTATACCTCTATCAGTTGATATAAAAATAGTCGCAAAATTTTCCTTTCCGGAAAAATTATTAGCAGCCACCGCAAGAATGTTATCATCTGCGGGACTGCAGATTATTGTTGGTTCGGATACACCCGTATTATCATTTATTCTGACATTCAGTATATTTTCAGCCTCTGTAATATCATTGTTCTCATAAGAAGTGTTTTCTTTGAATCGTTCGGAATAATATATTTTTTCAGGGGAAAGTTGTAAGCTTTTTTCATTGTCAGAAGAGTTTAAGGTATAATATATAAATACCGATGCAAACAGCACTATTGATATAACCGGTGGCAGTATTTTTGTTAGTTTTTTATACAATTTTAAAACTCTTTAACAAACTTTAAATTACTTACGATCAGAGAAGGCAAATATAGTAATTAAAGAAAAGTTATAAAAGATAGTTATAATAAATTTTAATCTGAATAATTTTTAAGGTTTATTATAAATATCAGGTTTTTCTTTCTACAACGACAGCAGTACCGTATGCAAGCACTTCAGTCACTCCGGATGTCACTTCATTTGCATCATATCGCATTCCAATGATGGCATTAGCTCCAATTTCTTCAGCGTGAGAGACCATCTGATCAAAAGCATCAGCCCTGGTCTTTTCACAGAGCTCGGTATAAAGTGTAATGTCTCCTCCAACTAGAGTTTGAAACCCCGCTCCTATATTTGCAAAAATATTTCTTGATCTCACTATGATCCCTCTTACAATACCGAGATTCTTTGTGATCTTGCATCCTTCAAAGTCGAATGCAGTAGTAATAAAACTTTTATCCATCTGTTAGTTGATTTGTTAATAATGTTAATTGGTTAATTGGTTAATTGGTTAATTGGTTAAATTTAGATTTAGAAAAAAACAAAAAATAAAAATCCTTTATCTTATTACATTTCTTACTGACTGAAGATATCCTGATATACTTTTAATAATGCTTATGGTCGTGAAATAATCATCATGACTTAAAGGTGTCCACCCGAGTACAGGGTTATCAACTTCCACAGGTATGTCTATAAGTTGCTTATTCCTTTTATATGAACTGTTAATATTTTTTATTGGAAAACCAAGTACATCATCTTTGTCATAAAAATTCACCCATTTCGATATAGTTTTCAGATTTCCTTTGATTTTTTCACCCGGAAAATTGATAGCTTTACCGAATCCTTCCTTTCTTAAAGTCCATAATGCAAACGGACTTCCGCAAAGAAAAAGACCTGCAAGATTTCCGGTTTCGGTTTTTCCATTCCAGTAGATTGTCTTCTTATTGGCGGGGGACTTTTGTGAATCATGAATATAGTTGAGCAGCATGACCGTTCCGAGTGAATGCCCAATCAGTATAAGCGGAGCGCCGGGTTCTGTATTTTCCTGAATATCCTTTAAAGCATCTGAAATTCTTTCCTGAACTCTGAAATAGACCGTTCTGTCATTTTTAGATTCGGCTTTTTTTTCTTCATACATTTTCTGATAAGCAATTGTATCAGCTAAATAATGAACAACAAAATGTCTGAGTTTATCAAAACTCAGTTTTTCCATCTTTAAATTTTTCCATAATGCATTTTCGGATTTTTCAAGAATATCAGCCCAGTATATTGATCTGAAATAAAGATCTTTCGTGTCATTTTTTTCTCCGTAATAACTCTTAAGATCGTTAATGAGAGTATGGGCAAAGTTTTTATTCTGTGTTCCCATACCGTGTATAATTCCTATTCCAATTTTTGCTGACATGATAACTTAAATTTAATTGTTTTATCAGGCTAAATTATGAATAATTAGTGTAGTTATAAATCCAATTTTTCTTTACCTTAAATTCGGAGAGTATTTAAATTTAAGTTTTAAGAGAAAATTATATAAATTAAATTTGCACAAACAAGAGAATGAAAGAAACAAAACACGTAGTTATTATAGGCGCCGGATTTGGCGGACTTCAGGCTGTTAAGAAACTTGCAAAAGATAAATCGATCAGGATCACATTAATTGACAGATCGAATCATCATTTGTTTCAGCCGCTGCTTTATCAGGTAGCGAGCGCAGTTTTGAGTCCTGCTGATATTGCGATTCCAATAAGATCGCTGATGCATAAAAAAAAGAATGTCACTGTTCTTATGGATACCGTTACAGAGATCGACAAAGAAAATAAACAGATCATACTGGACGATAAAAGGATATCCTATGATTATCTTATACTTGCAGCCGGAGCCAAAACAGGTTATTTCGGACATAATGACTGGATGAAATATACTCTCGGATTAAAAACCCTTTTTGATGCTTTGAGGATAAGAAACCTGATATTAAAGTCTTTTGAAAAAGCTGAAAATCATCCTGAAAGTGCAAAGGAGCTGATGAAATATATAATTATAGGTGGCGGTCCTACCGGAGTTGAACTTGCAGGTTCGTTAGCCGAACTCTCACACAGCATAATCAATAATGATTTCAGAAATATTGATACAAGAAAATCGGAAATTATTCTAATTGAAGGCGGCGCTGATCTTATCCCCTCTTTTAACCGGGAGCTTTCAATATATGCAAAGAAGAAACTTGAAAAAAGAAATGTCAGGGTAATGCTTAATTCAAGGGTCATGAACATTGAAGATAACAAAGTCTTTTTAAAAACTTCCGAAGGAGAAAAAACACTTACCGCTAATATAATCATATGGGCGGCAGGTGTCGAAGCCGTTAATCTGAATAATACTTTTGGTCTCCCTGAAGATAAACAGAAAAGATTAATTGTAAACAGATACTGTTCGTTTGATGAATATCCTGAGATTTATGCTATCGGTGATTCGGTGAATTTCAGGGATGAGGACGGCAAATCATTACCAGGTGTCTCGGCAGTTGCAATGCAGCAGGGAAGATATGCTGCTTCTGCTATAAGAGATCTTATTAAAGGAAAAGAATTAAAGCCATTTAAGTATACTGACAAAGGAAGCATGGCAACCATAGGAAGAAAAGATGCCGTTGCTGATATTTTCGGAATTAAGTTTACGGGATTTATCGGCTGGCTGATGTGGCTGGGTCTGCATCTGTTTTATCAGGTCGGATTTAAAAATAAGGTCTCGATACTTATTACCTGGATGTGGAGTTATTTAACTTTTGGAGCCAGCGCAAGGCTGATACAGGATACTCCGGGAAAAGAGGAATTGGAAAGTATGCTGTATAGCCTGAAAAAATAATTTTGCCTGTAAGACTCAAAGACTCTAAGTAAAACTCTAAGGATCTTAACAATTGATATGTTTTTTTATTTTATTGGAATATTAATAATTAATATCGCAGATCATAATCATAAGTGGAATTGGAAAACCGGATTATTCTATCAAAGCATTTTTATTAAAACGATTTTCTTTGAGCCTTAGAATCTTTGAGGTAACGAATATTTCTTAAACTTTTATAAAAGATGAAAAAACACTTTTGTTACAAATTAAGTCTCAACCCCAGGTTATACAGAAACGAAGACTGGACGGAGAATGATATCGAAACAGTCAGCATACATTTTAATTATCTGAAAGATCTTCTTGCAAAGAAAATTCTGTTTCTTGCAGGAAGAACTGTTCATGAGCCAATGTCGGATAAAGATTTCGGTATAGCTATACTTGAAGTTGATACAATTGAAGAAGCCCGCACCATAATGGAAAATGATCCGGCAATCAAAGGCGGAATCATGACAGGCGAATTGTTTGAATTTTCTTTGGCACTATTCCGGGACTGAACTCAGAATTTGATTAATAAGAATTTATCCTCCGCGGAGTAGGAGACCAATTAACATAATTAACATAATTAACATAATTAACAAAATATGTCTGAAAAAAACTACATGACCACCCTTTCCCAGATGATCCCGAAATTACGGGAAATGGGATACACAAATGATTTTGAAATGATCGAAGGCGGAATGCTTGCCAAACAGACCAATGAAGCTTTTCAGCCGGATGAACTCATTATTGAAAGAGTATTCAGATTCGAAGGAAATTCCAATCCGGATGATGAGGCTGTTTTATACGGTGTAAGAGCATCAAACGGTATTAAAGGAATTATCATTGATGCTTACGGTGCAGATGATGACGATGATCTTGCCGGATTCCTGAGGAAAGTAAAAACTGAGTTGATTGACAATTGATAGTTGATAGTTGACAATTGATAGTTGATAGTTGATAGTTTCTCAGGCTGATTATAAGTCTTAGGTACTAAGTATCTTTTATACACAATACTCAATACACAATACACAATACACAATACTCAATACTCAATGCTCAATGCTAAGTACACTTCACGACTCAAGTCCCACCCTGATTATTCCTTCCCCGTATTTCGTCTTGATCTTATCAAGCGCATAATACGGCAGGAAGACTTTCTTTTCGAAGAGGTGCAGATTCCTTTCACGTGTGTCTGTATGAAGATCATACACTCCCATACCGAACTGCCGTGCTTTCATTTCTTTGCAGGGCTTATGGAGTTTGTTATTGTATATAACAGCCGCTGCATTGAATATTTCCCTGTCATCGTTTGTGTACTCTTGCAGCCGGACAAGATGCGAAGTATATGTCAGATTCTCAAATCTGATGGAAAGATGCATGCATCCTGCAGTAAGTTGCTTTGACCGGAGCTTCCGGCAGATATACTCGCCTATCCTTCTTATTTCTTTTCTTACATCTTCAGTCTTATATATCGGCTTTGCCATAGTGTGATAATGATTGAGGGATTTTTCTTTTTTTTCTTTTTTAATAATCTCGGAAGTGTCTTCACCGCGCGCAAGTTTACGGAAGATCACGCCGTTTATGCCGAATTCTTTTTTCAGCATGCGCTCGTTAGCAACGGCAAGTTCGCCGATCGTCTTTATGCCGAGAGTATATAACCGGACTTCAATTCTTCTGCCTATGCCCCAGAGCTTGTTTGCGGGCATTGAATAGATCTTCTCTTTATTCTCCTGCGTCACAACTGATAGTCCGTTTGGTTTCTGCAGTTTGGTTGCAAGTTTTGCGAAAGTCTTGTTATATGAAATACCCATCGAAGCAGTGAGACTTTCCAGTTCGAGGATCTTTCTTTTAATTGCATTCGAGACCTTCGTTGCTTCATAGAAGTTCTTCACTACACCCGAGAGATCCGCGAAACATTCGTCAATGCTGTACTGCTCGATGCAGTCGTCAGGAACATATTCTTTCAGAGCGCTGAGAAGGTTCAGCATGATGCTTTCATACTTCGGACCGTAACACGGAACGGAGATAAGTTCGGGGCAGATCCTCTTCGCTTCCAGCACAGACATTCCGGTATCGACTCCCATTGCTCTCGCTTCATAAGAAGCCGTCATCACTATCCCCTTCCCGCCTTCGGTACCGCCGACTGATACAGGCTTTCCTCTGAGCTTTATATTATCCCTCTGCTCTACCTGTGCATAGAAAGCATCAAAATCTATATGAACAAAAAATCGTTTTTGGTGAGAGACAATATGAATGTTCATATCTTTTATATGAGGAAAGGAGTACAGAGGCATTATGCGGACGCGTTTGTAGAGACTGTCGAAGTCCGTACCCTCACGCGGAATGAAATATGATGAACTGATTAACTGCATACCCTAATTATTTATGGTAAATATAAAAATTTAAGTTAAAAGTTAAAAGTTAAAAGTTAAAAGTTAAAAGTTAAAAGTTAAAAGTTAAAAGTTGAAAGTTGAAAGTTGAAAGTTGGGAAGGAAACTGTTTTTGAAAATTAATTATAGTATTTTAGGAATCAGAAATCAGTCCGTCGCGGGGACAGGAATTAAAAACCCATCAAAAATCAAATATCTGAAATCAAAAATCATTCCGGTAGTGGATCACATTATTAAATTAAGCATAGGGGGAATCAGAGACAGTGGAACTTGAATTATGGAAGATTCTCCCATTGATTTTGATTGTCGCAATGCTTTACTCATCAGTAGGACACGGCGGGGCGAGCGGATATCTTGCGCTCATGAGTTTGCTCGGAGTCAGTACAATCTATATGAGAAGCTCGGCTCTTATACTTAACATTCTTGTATCGGCAATTTCATTTTATCTGTTTTACAGAAATGGATTTTTCAGATGGAGATTATTCTATCCCTTTGCAATAGCATCCGTTCCCATGGCATTCATAGGAGCAGGCATTACGCTTGAGCCCGTCTGGTACAACAGGATACTCGGATTATTTCTTATATTTGCGGCGCTCCGCATTTCAGGAATATTCAACAAATATTCGGAAACTCCTGAGAAGGAGCTAACTCTTTTATCCGGAATAATTACAGGCGGAGTACTCGGTTTATTTTCAGGAATGATCGGTATTGGCGGCGGTATCATACTCAGCCCCATCATATTGATATTCGGCTGGGGAAATGTGAAACAGACAGCTGCAGTTTCAGCATTATTTATTTTTGTAAATTCATTATCGGGATTAACAGGACTGGGATCCGGAAATATTAACTTCAGCACAGATTTCATCTGGTGGATCGCAGCAGCTTTCATTGGAGGAGTAATTGGTTCGGTCTGGGGAAGTTCGTTTGCCAACAACCGGATACTTAAAAATGTACTGGCGTTTGTTATATTATTTGCTGCGGTAAAATTGCTGATTTTTTGAGATTGGTATTGAGTATTGAGTATTGAGTAAATTATTCATATTCGTTAAAATTAATTCTTCCACAGCACTTTCAATTTATTAAAATCCAGAATATTCATAACCTTCAAAACAAAAATAAAAATACCCATAAGAATCACATTCAATAAAATTTTCCATCCGGTAAGAATATTCAGTTCATTTACAAAGTAATATCCTGTTACAAAGAATACTCCAGTGATCAGACCTATCTTCAGTATCCTCGAGATATCATGATCCACTCTGTAAATTTTCTGAGAATAATAATATACAATAACAAACATAATGAGATATGTGAAAAGCGTTGCAAGTGCTGCTCCGGTTATATTCAAAAGAGGTATTAATAAAAAGTTAAACAGAACATTTACGATCACACCCGAAAGGGTTATGAAAAATATTGCTCCCGTATTATCAGTGAAGAACGGCGCTGCATTAAGTGTTGAATAAGCACCTGAAAAGAAGTAGGCAAGCAGAATTACCGGGATGATCTTCAAACCGTCCCAGTAATTGAAGTTAAGAAATTCTATTCCGAAGAAAGGGATCTTTACAAGCAGTTCTGTGAAAAGAGAGAAAAGCAAAAACAAAGACAACCCCGCTAAAATAAAATTTGTGAAAATCGACGAAATAATTTTTTTGTTTTCCGGATTGGTTTTCAGATTGAGAAAATACGGTGTCCATGAAAATTTAAAAGAAGCTATCAGAAAACTCATTACAGATGCCAGTCTGTAATTAGCTGAATATACACCGACAGTAAATTCATCAAAATAATATTTAAGAAAAAATCTGTCTGAAACGTCTATAAACAATACAAAAAAACCTATAAATATAAACTTGCTTCCGAATCCGAGCATTTCTTTGATCTTAGCTGTTGATATTTTGATTGTCAGATATTTTTTTGTGAGCACCAGTCCGGCAAGAAGAGTGATACCGGAAGAAAGTATGTAACTGTAAAAAATTGACTCGACTCCGTATTTCAGTATTACAATGAAGACAACATTGCTGATAATGTTTATAAAGAAAGTAAAAAGATTTATGAGCGCATAGGTTTTTGATTCAAGTTTTGCCCGGAACAGTAGCAGCGGAAATCTGTAAAGTGTATCGATCAGCATCATTATGCTGAGGATCTGTACAAGGAACATGCTTTCTTCTTCCGGCGAGAACCTGAACAATTCCGTTATACTTCCTGAGTTAAAATATATGACCGATGAAAGCACTGCGGCTATTACCAGTAAAAAAATAAGAGTTGAAGAATAGACTTCAGCTCTTTCCTTTTCATTCTTCCCGTCTATAAAAAATTTCATAAATGAAGTTTCCATTCCGAACATATACACTACACCAAAAAATAATGACAAGGACTGTACAAGTGTAAATAATCCTATCTGCTCGGGAGGGAAGTATTTTGTATATAACGGTATGAGTATAAATCCGACTGATTTATTAAGCATTATGCCCAGTCCGTAAATCACGGTCTGTCTGAATAATTCCGAAACATGTGATTTGGATTTCATCAGATCAACTCGCTTGATTTATAATATTCAGTTAGTCTTTCATTTACTGATCTGAATGAATGATATTTTTCAGCCCAAATCCTGCCTTTAAGCGAAACTTCATTTCTGAGGATCTCATTATCGATCAGCTGTATCATGTTTTCTTTGAGTGTATCAATTGTAGAATGAATAAAAGGATTATCCTTTATGAAGTACAGATAATCAGCTGAAAATTCAGTGAAGGTAGGAATTCCCATAGACAGGCTTTCGAGTGAATTCTTGCCATAACCTGTACCGCCCAGTTCACCTCCCACCTGATCAATTGCAAGATCACATTCACTTTTAATTTCGAGAACTTTATCCCTGTCCATATTTTCAAGAAGTACAAACTCGATCTGACGTTCAGATTCTATTTCGTTTATAACTTTTATAATTTTATCAGTCCCTTTAAACAATCTGTTAGTAGGTGAATGTATTATTTTTAACTTTTTATTATTCCTTTTTTTGATCTCATATCCAAAGACATCAAAAGGAAAGTACAGATAATTTATCTTATCATGCATTTCAAGATGATCAAACTCAACTGTAAGATTAAGGTCACTCATTTCATCAAGCTCCCGGAAAATCCCCCTCGTCCTCAGGTCACTTCCGAAATAGCAGCAAACTATTTTCTTTCCTCTCCGCTTCAGTTCTTTTGCAAATCTGAGATCTCTGAAAAAATCCATACCCCCGTCAAAATGATATATATCAAAGTCATAAAGACCTTTGTCTTTTATCAGAGATTCAATTTTATTTTTGTTTTTCAGATCCCTTAAATCAAAATAGATCTTCTCCAAAACATTTTTTGGCTTAACATATTTTAATTCGGGCTTTCCCGACTTGCTTATCTTTGCATCCCGCCAAAGTTTAGCGCCTTTGCCCTGAGGTAGTTCAAAGCCAAGTGTTATATCTTCATCAAAGTTTAGTGTGTTTTTATAAATAGTGACAAGATTGGATATGTCGCCTGCAGCTCTGTGCATTCTCACAAAGTCAAGAGGCATACCGGCAAAGTTCTGTGGTGCTATGTGCAGGATTTTTTTAGACAATCTTATAATTTGAGGTATAAATTATTTAAATTGTTTGAGAGATAAAACATAAAAGAGTATTTGTTTCCGGCTAACCATACTGTCTGTTTCGGATGAATTGTTTCATATATTTATTTTTCATAATAAATTAGATTGAGTAAAAAATTTCTGAAAAATCCATTCGTGAAAAATATTACTATGATCTATCACATAACAGATAAAGCCACCTGGCTTAAAGCATCCGGCAGCAAAAATTTCAAAGCGGAATCACTGGATACTGAGGGATTCATTCACTGCTCACCAGTAGATAAGTTACTGAAGGTTGCAAATAGTTTTTATAAAGAACATACGGACTTGCTGATACTCAGCATTGATGAATCAAAAGTAAAAAGTAAAATTATAAGAGAAGATCTTTACGGTCACGGATTTGAATTCCCGCATATTTATGGTGAGTTGAATCTTGATGCTGTCATTAAGATCAGTGATTTTAAGAGAGGTGAGAATGGATCATATGTTTTACCCGATAAAATTTAGCCGTTTATTAATCTGAGGATGTTTCCGGAAAATATCAGCTCCTTATCCGATGCCGGAATATCAAGACTTTCAACTATTGGAATGTAAGTTAAAGGAAGACCAAGATTGTAATCACTTCCGAAAATTACTTTTTCCGCTCCAACTGTATGCACGACTTTATTTACAAAATAAAACTCCCTTACTGACTCTGTCCCCAGATACACATTTTTATATTTACCGTTTTTAATTGTTTCAGCGCATTCAAGATAAAGTGACGGCTGATCTCCTCCAAGATGAGCAAGTATCAGAATAAGATCAGGATATTTTTCAGCGAGCTCAAGTGGAAATTTATAACTTGCAATCTCCTGCCATCTGCCGCAATGCACGACAACAGGCTTTTTATTCTCTGCTGCGATCTTCATATATTTATCATATGATTCATCAGTTATCCTTTTTCTCTGAATCGACGGGTGTACTTTAAAAAGTGAGACCCTGTCAATATCATCTTCCAAAAACTTATCCAGATCTTTGTCTTCAGGATTTATCCAGGCGTTATAATAAAATTTAAAGTTCTTATTATTAATTGTCTTATCCATTAAATATCTGTTACCAGTCAGATCAGTCGGCATACAGACAGCCGCATCGACACCTGAGGATCTCATTACTTTTACAGCGTCTTCAACAGTAGATTCATAATTATAAAATATACTGCTCCATTTACCTACATGTATGTGAGAATCTATTATCATTTAATAAGATTATTTATTCATATTTTTTTTATACCATTGATATGTTTTCAATATGCCTTCATTCAGATCCACCTTCGGGTAGAACCCGAGAAGTTCTTTTGCTTTTTCTATGCTTGGAATTCTTAACTCCACATCTACATAATTTTTTGGTATATATATAATTTTAGATTTTGATTTGGTCAGAGTAACAATTTTTTCGGCAAGAGAGGATATAGTAATTGTACCTTTCGGATTTCCAATATTGATAACTTCCCCAATTGCTTTTTTATTTGTCAGGCAAAGTTCCACACCGTTTATCATATCATCAATGTAACACCAGGAGCGGATCTGATCACCGTCACCGTGGATCTGAATATTTTTATTTTTTACGACATTCTTTATGAAAATCTGAATAGCTCCTTCTCCCACCTGCCCGGGACCATAAATATTAAAAGGTCTGATGGTCACGACAGGGTATCCAAACTGTTTATAGTAACTGTGCAGAATATGTTCTCCAGCAACTTTACTGATCGAATAAGTCCATCTTGCTTCACCTACGGGAGCAAAATTAGTGGAAGACTTTTCAGTGGATTTATAAGCATAAGCTCCAAGTACTTCGCTGGTAGAAAAATCCAGAACTCTTTCGAGTTTACCGGAATACTTTTCAAGAGCTTTAAGCAGATTCAGGGTCCCGTTTATATTTACATCTAGCGTTTTTACCGGATTAATGATCACGGTATCTATGCCGGCAATTGCGGCCATATGAACGACTATCTGCGGTTTAAACTCTTCGCAGGTTTTTCTTAAAGATTCGAGATTAAGTATATCATCTTTTACAATTCTGAGATTTTCCGAATTGATCTTTTTATCACTGATAGAATCTCTTGCAAAGTTATCGTAGACAACTATCTCATTTTCCCTAACAAGTTTTTTTGCCAGCGTACTTCCTATGAATCCGGCTCCGCCTGTTAAAAGTATTCTTTTATTTTTTATTTTCAATAGTATTTCATTTAGATTAGCAAATTCAGTTCATAAGTTTTTCTGAGAAATCCATCAGCAAGAAATTTTTTCTTGAATCCAAAGAGACCTTCAATAAGAACTCCGTTAGCATCTGAAGTTCCGATATCATAATATTTATAACCATTTTCCTTTGACCATTCGATTGATTTAAACAAAAGTATCTCAGATACACGCTTCATTTTAAATTTCTCATCCCCTGCCAGATAAAAATTCAGGATGATCTCTTTGTTTATTCTGAAGAGTACGCATATTGCAGCAGGATATGAATCAGAATAAGCGACAAAAAAAATAATATCCTTATTCAGTTTATTTATCAGATAAAAAAGCTCATCACAGGTATGCGTAGGAGTTACATTTTTAAGTTTCCTGTTTTCAAAAAGTATACTGTAATATTCTTTGAATTTTATTTCGTCAAGTTTATCATTAATGATCTCGACATTTATATTTTTATCAGACTTATTTATCGATCGTTTTTTAGGACCGGATATTTTTTTAAATTCAAATTCTTTAAGATCTATAATATTCGTAATCGAAATGGAATTTGCTTTGAATCCGGATTTCAGCAATGCATATTCGGTTTCCTCATTTCTGTCAAAGTTATATAAGAAAGGAGGATTTTTCAGAAGACAATGTGAAAAATTATTATCCCTGAGATATAGTTTAAAACTTTTTATTATTTCAAAATAATTTAACAGGTCTGTATTTTTCTTCCACAAAAATCCGCCACTGCTTACTCCGTCACAGGATATAAAAGAATTAATTCCTTCGGAATATTTTTCACATCCTATCATTACAGCGAGGATCTTATTTGATCCGGATTCGCGGAATTTCAGATGATGCCATTTTATCCCTTTGTTAAAAAGATCATTATAAGAATTGAAATTAAAATCAAAAAACAGATTATACTGATTTCTTAAAAACTCCTTCCATTCAAGATCTTTTTCTATGTTTGCGACTCTGATTACATTTATCATAATTTATTTCCCATATAATTCATAACCCCCGTTTTTGATGATCAGGTTCATATTCGCTGGAACGATAGAATCCGAAGGCGGATACACTGCCCGGTTTATGTAATCTTTTTCTAATATTAAATAATAATCCTTATCTGAAATTTTATCCAATGAGCTCAGAATATCATTATCTTTTTTTGTATCAAACATAACATAATTATATTCCGGGTTTTCCCAGTTCAGATTCAGACCTTTGAAATAAAAACTGAACTGAGGATTGTGTCTGTAATTGGATCCAATATAAACAATTTCCTCAAGAGGATTTTCCTTAATGTATTCGCTTATTTCCGACAGTTTGAAAATATTAACCCAGTGGGGTACAAAAAACAAATAATATATATTTACAGTGAAAAAGAAAACCAATATAAATATATAGTAGCTTTTTTTTAGTTCAATTTTATTTGCTAAATATTTGCCTGCATAAAACAGGACAAAAGAAATTGATACGACCACTAAACCATCAATCAATATATTTTCTCTGAATAAAAAATTTTTTATCTGAGGTCTGTATGATTCTGATAAGTACCAGAATATATTCAGAAAAGTGAAAAAGAGCAGTATAGTATTGTGAAAAATATTTTTTCCGGAGATCTGCCTGATATACAATGGGATCAGAAAACATCCAGGTACAAGGATCATTAGCACATATACTTCGAGTTTTGTTTTCAAAAGTGTAATTATAACCAGCCCTGAAATAAACCAGACAAGCAGAAATATTTTTTTCCAGTCCAGATTTTTATAATTTTTGAGGTCGTATATTATGCCCGGAAACATCAGGATGCTGTATGGAATAATTGAGAACAGATAATTAATGTGATACAATACCCCTGAACTTTTTTCATTAAACTCCACTCCTTCCACTATTCTCTGATAAATATGGAATTTCAGAAAATAATCTATAAATGCATTTCCGAAATTTATTATCATATATACATGCCAGGGCAAAGCGATTAATATACCAATTGATGTAAGGATCACAAGATCTTTGAATCTGTAACTGACTTTATCTTTGATCAGAAAATAGCTGATGAATAAAACAAGGGGTATGTAAAATCCAACAAGTATTTTTATCATAAGACAAAACCCGAATGATATGCCGCTGAAGATCAGATATTTATATTCTTTCTTTTCATTAAATAGGAATATAAAATAAAAGGAAAGAAGAATAAAAAATGTATAAGGATAATCAAACTGAAACCTCTGAGAAAATACTGTAAATATTATATTACTGCAAAAAATAAGGGAGGCATAGAATCCAACAGAGGTCGTAAACAGATTTCGCCCAATGAGCATGATCAGCAGTACACAAAGAAGGGAAAAAACAAAAATTATTAATTTAAGAGAGACTGAATTTACTCCGGTGATGAGCGTGACAAAATATCCGATCCATATTAAAAGAGGAGGGTGAGATGCAGAATAAAAACCACCTACTGAATGTCTGCTTTGTTCAATAAAATCTCCGTTGGTATGAACAGACAGGACTCTTGTAGCATACATTCCTTCATCCCATGGCTGTATATCTGATGTAAGTATGGAAGGTAGTTTTACTGCACATAAAAAAACAACGAGAAAAAAGAATATTTTATAAAAATTTTTCCCGTTGTTTAAGAATTTTTCAAGTTTAAAGAATTGATCTGACATAATTTCAGATAAAATATTATCAGAAATTTATCCCCAGGGAGATCGAATTACCGGTTCCGAAATTATTGTTAAATGGAACAAATGCATAATCGAGATAAACAGCTTTGTATTTAAAACCAACACCGGTTGTAAAGCCTTTGTTTTCGTAAGAAGTCTGATATCCTAATCTTAGAAATGCAAAGTCTTTGTAACCGAGTTCACCTCCGGTATTTAAATGAAATGTACCTCCGTCAAGAACCGTAAATCCTTCAAGCGCTATGTCATAGCTGAACTGATCTTTTTTCTCTTTATAACTTCCGCCTAATCTTACGAGAGAAGGAAGTGTAGAAGGGGTATTTTTAAGATCATCCATTGATCCTAAATTAGCAAAGACAAGCGATATGCTCAGATTGTCCTTTACATAATTCGAACCAAAATCAAAAGCTAACCCGTTTGCTTCATCTACATATATCTTTTCATAAAGATATTTTCCTGTCACGCCAAGAGAAAAATTCGGAGTAACTTTATATCCGAAAGACAATCCTGTGGAAAGATTTCTGGAATCAAAAGTCCCGATAGATGCTCCGGGAATCTGTCTTATTTCAATATCCGATACACTCGTTGTAAAGAATCCAATCCCCATGGATACATCTTCACCCAAAGGAAATTTCACTGCAATATAATCCGTGTAAAGATCCTGAGAAGTTCCGTTATGCATTAAAATAACATTACTCTTTACACCAAAGTTAAGTCTGGCAGGATTGTAAATATAAGCAGTAGCATCTTCAGCAACCGAGGAAAAAGCATCTCCCATGGCTATGGCTCGTGCACTGACACCTAATTTAAGAAATGACAACCCTGTGTTTCCCGAGCCGTCATTCTGGGAATATGAATCAGCTGATAACAAGCCTGATGCAAAAATTATTAATGTTATTATTTTATTCTTAAATTTCATTTTATTTAAATTTAAATACTATTCCGATGTTCTGAACAGGATCATGTGTAAAAGGTTCTAACTGAAATGAATAATCTATTCCGAGATTAATTTTTTCAGAAAGATTCTTATTCAATCCCAGACCAAATGATGGTTCAAGATTACCGGTAAAATCATCTGATGCAAAATCTATCCTGTCAAGACCTGCTCTGAATTTCACCTGATTTACTACATTTATTTCAAATCCAAATCTAAGTAATGTATTATTGTTTACATCACCTGAGGATACTGTGTCGTTTGCCGGTGTTGATGCAGGTTCGGGATTAAATATCTCCCTTAAAACAAGTGAAGCTATTCCGAGATTATCAGGCAGCAGATAAGTTCCACCTATGTCAAGTAAAAAAGGAAACTTATCCGATGTTGAATTTCCAAGACTGCCGTAAAGATCCGAAGTCTGCCATTCATATTTAGCACCGAGATCTTTCAGTGCAATTCCGAATGCAAGTTTATCGCTTGCCTTATAAACTCCTCCAAAATCCAGAGCAAAAGATGTTGCTGTTATATCTTCAAAAAGACTTGCATAGTAAAGTTTAAAACCGACTCCTGCTGAAATTTTTTCATCAATTATAAAAGCAGTTCCGAGATAAAATAAATTTTCAAAAGTTGAGAAAGTTCCTATCTGTCTTGTACCGTTATCTCTTCCGTCAATGTCCGTAACACCTGCATTTATCCATGCAACGGTTATACCTGCGCCACCTGATTCCTGCTGAGGCAGTTTTATTTTTTTTGTAAATCCAAGAAAGTTTAATTTTCTGTCGAGACTTAAAAATGAATATCCTAAGTTTACAAGACCCTCTTCCTGAAAAGTTGCCAGTGCCGGATTATAGATACCATTGATATCGCCGTATACATCAGAAACCATGGCATTACTCATAGCCATTCCGCGTGCACTGAATCCCAGTCTTGAGAATGCACCTGCAAAACTTCCTACCTGCGCATAACCGGTACTGAGTATACCTGTAAAGAATAATATTATTATAAGAAATTTTTTCAAATCTGAATTTTGTGATTTCTTTTAAAAAGCAATTTTGTTTTTCATTTTTTATCTAAGCCTGTTCTGAAATTTACCAGAATTATTTATTAACGGAATTTTTTATTGTAATAAAATGATTTTTCCCCAGACAGGATCATCATCATCAAATTCTACTCTGTAGAAGTAAACACCGTTAGCCGGCTGAACCCCATTGTCATTGAGGCCGTCCCAAGATGTAAACAGCACGTCTGTTCCGCTTCTGGTAGCATTCTGAATTACCGTTCTGACCGGATTCATACCAAAGTCATAGATATTGATAGTGATCTTTGCCGGAGACTTTGTTGTCTTATAATAAATTCTCGTTACTTCATCATCCGGAGAAAAAGGATTTGGGGCGGCATAAGTTTTAATATCCGATGAAAGATCAATATCAGAGATCTCCCTGTATATTAACCACTGCCCTATCCACGGCTGTCCGTATTCAATTGTACTGACCATTCCGTCAGCACTGCCGAAATACAGCGTGTCAAAAACATTATTACCTGAATAGAACAAAGATGTCCTGAGCTGATCCTTGGTTCTTTCATCATAGATAACGCCAGCCTTTGCCCAGTTGAAAACACCGAAATTACTTCTCCACAATCCCTGATCTGTAAATCCGTAAACTATCGAATCCTTAAAAGACATTCCGTTTGATTTGAAATTATCAAGAGTACTGCGCCAGTTGGTGCCTCCGTTGGAAGTATAACTCAGTGCATTGTATTCAGCAACACTTTCAGCCTGCCTTGTAGCGCCCCAGATAATTTCATTGCCGTTATATTTCTGTACATCAAGATTCACTACAAAATTTCCCGAGATACCGTTTCCTGTACCTAAAGAATCTGTATTTTGAAAATTGTATTTTCTCCAGTTCACACCCCAGCTTGTAGACTTATTAATACCGTTTGCCGTGCCTACATACAAAGTCGAATCATTGGGTGTTGTAATTGAGAACACTCTTTGGTTTAGATTATCTCTCGGATTTAACTGGAAAGTATATCCTGTGACATTGACATTAATACTGTCAAGATTATCCGGCGGAAGAACCACTCTTGTCCATGTATTTCCGTAATCTGTTGATTTTCTCAGACCTCCTGCAAATGAACAGATCCAAATAGTATAATTGGAAGGATCATTCTGTGTTTTCGTAATTGCTATGTCATACGCAAGATTCTGTTGAGTTACTACTACAGGCAAAGCATATAAAGTGTTTGATCCGTAAGTTACCGTTGAATCTCCACGCCCGTCTACCGGCTGCGGATATGCACTCCAGTTAAGTCCGTTATCTGTTGATACTTTTATACCTGTGCCGGTAGGAACCGACTCCCCGTTTATCTCCTGACCAATTGCTGTAGCAGCTGCAATGATATTCCTGTTTAAATTAAATCCTGAAATATCATCATTACCAAATGGAGCAATTCCTTCGAATGACTGAAAAGAGTTAAAGTGATTTACAGTTCTCATTATCCCGTTACCTGTTGCAAACCAAACGGTATCACCGTTTAGTACAATATCCGTTATAAAATTACTTATCACAGTACTTACATTTACCGGAGTAACGGTTGTCGAACTGACTGAATTCTGACCGTTTCTGTAATTGTTTGTATTACCGGTGAAATTATTCAGTTTTTTAAATAATGATAAATTAAAATCTTCAGCTTTGAAAATATACTGAGCCGGAGAAAGATCTGAGATCAAAAGTATTATTGAAACTATTAATATTTTCATTGCCAATTTATTTCTCATAATTTAAAAAGGGCTTACAAATTTTATACTGTCGGTAACCGGTGCGCTCATCAGATTTTCCCTGTCTCTAGCTGTGAAAGTATATTTAAAATATCCGTACGAAGTCGGGTCAGTGCTGTAACTGACATAGTTTGCAAAAACAAACTGCCCGTTACCATTATTGAACATTGGGATCGGAGGGAATGTCACCCCGTTAGGTCTCACAGTTACAAAGCTTACATCTTTAAGATCACAGAGACCGTCAGGATCATTTACGTCAACGGTAATGGTAAGTAAGGTTGAATCACCGGGTAAAGGTCTCACAACACTGTCCGGCAGATTTGTAGAAACTATGACCGGAGGAGCAGCAGCAGTATTTACAACTTTAATATCATCTGTCAGCAAATTGCTGAATAATCCGGAATTATTTTCTGCGACATATTCGAGTCCGTAAGTTCCGACAAGCAGGCAATTAATTCCCGTAATGTTAACAGCGGCTGAATAAACGCCGTCATTGGCAATTGAATCAGGACTTATGCCATTATCTAAAAGATTATACTGACCGATAATATTTCTGTCAGGATCTTTGACTGTGCATTTAACACTCTTTATTGAAGAACCGCCGTTAATGTTTACCGAAACCGATGTATTAAAATTTATTACGGGATTTGCGGAAGTAGTAAATACAGTGTCGCTTGAAATGTAAGGATCCAGCATTACAGGTGCTGAGATCGATGTGTCTATGACAGCATCATTATTTTCTTCACAAGAGGAAATAAATAATGCAGTAATCATAATTATAATTACTGCATTATAGAATCGAAATTTACTGAGTATGCTAATTGTCTGAAATATAAATTATAAAAGCGTAGAATATCCTTATATATTATTTTTGGTTAGTTGAGATTAATAAGTTCTTGCAACTTTTTTAACATCAGGATAAATTGAGATACCGATATCGATACTCAGCATTCCCAAATATCTTTTAAATCCGGGACCACCTGTTCCGTCTCCGTCATTAAGATTCAGATTCGTTGTCTGACCTGCAGTAGGCTGAGCATTATCATCAGTAAATAAATTCATTAAATTATATTTTGCTCCGACATTAAGACCTAAATTTCTTTTTGAACTGTTGAAGATGAATTCCAGACCGGCTTTTAATTCCATTCCGAATCTGAACTGTGAATCAAAACTTTTTGCAACATTTGTCAGACTTGTGTTATTTGCTGCAGGAGTATATTCTCCTGAAATAAAGTTACCGGTCAGACCTGCACCGTAATAGCTTCTGAAATATCTGGTTCCATAGAACAAATATTCATATCCGGCATCAACGGTTACAATGTTGAATTGTGTTTCATTGGCACCTTCGTTACCTCCGTCAAAGTCAGAATTTGTCATTCCTTTAAAATCAACTCCAAGGAAAATTCTGTCGACTTTAGTTTTTCCGGGGCTGTACTTTCCGACAAGATATCCACCCCAACCCCATCTCATTCCGTAATTATCTTTTAATACCTGTTCCTGGAAGGTATAGTTTGCTCTTCCATAAGAATCATTGGTTGCAAGATTCCATACAGGACCTACGGAAACTGTCCATGAAGGTCTTGTGTAAGTATATGTTGTTTTTGTCTGAGCATTCAGTTTATCAGCTGAAGACAAGGTACATAATGTAATGACCGTTAAAATAATTAAAGTGTATAGCGTTCTTTTCATGAATTTCCCTTTCAAAATATGAATTATTACTGATTTATTTTGAAGTCAAATTAGTATTTTGGTATAAAACAATCAAGTATATATTAATAAAAATTATTAAATTTGTAAAAATTTATATTAAATGAAAAAAACATTAACAGGGTTATTAATTGATAATCATCTCAAAAGAGGTTCAGATAAGGAAATTTTCTTTACAAAAGAAGACGATACATACCATAGTCTGAACAGCGGACAGTTATTCCGGAAAATTTATTTCTTAATAAAATATCTTGAAAAAAACGGTTTCAAAGAAAACGATAAGATAGCGATCATTTCTGATAACTGTACCGAATGGGTAATAACTGATTTTGCATGTATGTTTCTTAAACTCATTTCAATTCCAATATACACTTCATTATCACCGGCGCAGGTCGAATATATTCTTGATAACTCCGGTTCGGGAATATGCTTTATATCAAATTCATTTCAGCTTGACAAAGTAAACTCGATCCGGAAAAATTTACCGGGACTGAAAAAAGTAATTCCATATAAAGACTTAAGTCATATTAAAAATTCAGGTTATGATAATCTGTTCTCTGAAATATGTGTTGATGATCCGGATGTAACCGATAAAGAAATAATTGATTACCTGAAAGAACTTTCCGAAAGGATAGAAGAGGAAGATCTTATTACTATTATTTATACTTCAGGTACTACAGGAATTCCGAAAGGAGTTATGCTTACACATAAAAATTTTTATTCCAATGTAGAAGCATGTCAGAAAGTGCTCACCATAAATGAAAATGATACATTTCTTTCATACCTACCATACTCTCATGCATATGAAAGAACGACAGGTTACTATCTTGCTTTGTTCTGCGGTGCAAAAATATATTATGCTCAGAATATTGAAACCATAGCAGCACAGTTACCTGAAGCAAAACCCACTATCGTTATAACAGTGCCAAGACTGCTGGATAAAATATATTACAAACTGCAGAACAGTGGCGAAGATATGGAGCCGGGAATCAAGAAAAAACTTTTTCTCTGGGCTGTGAATCTTGCAAATGGAAATAACCTGTCTAAAAATAGCATTAAATATAAAATTGCAGATTTACTTGTTTATAAAAAAATACGGATGAAAACAGGAAGCAGGGTAAGACATTTTATTTCCGGTGGTGGCGCTTTGAATTCAACTGTCGGAAAATTTTTTGACAATATCGGGATACAGGTTCTTGAAGGATATGGTTTGACAGAGTCATCACCCGTTATCTCAGTAAACCTTCCGAAAAAAAACAAATATGGTACTGTAGGGCCTCCACTTAATGGTGTAACAGTCAGAATAGCTGAAGATAATGAAATACTGGTAAAGGGTGATCTTGTAATGAAAGGATATTATAAAGACGAAAAAAATACAGCTGAAATGATCAAAGACGGCTGGCTTCATACAGGCGACATAGGCGAGTTAGACAGCGACGGATATCTTAAAATAACTGACCGGAAAAAAGCCATGATGAAAACTTCAGGGGGAAAATATGTTTCACCGACTCAGATAGAAGAATCAGTTTCAGGGTTGAAATATGTTGAGAATATCATGATAATAGGAAATGAAAGAATGTTTATTACGGCATTGATCGTACCGGAATTTACAGAACTGGAAAAGTTAGCCGGAAAAAATAACATTAGTTTTAATTCTCCCGAAGAACTGATAACCGATAAAAAACTTATCAGAATAATTCAAAAAGATATTGACGAACTTCAGAAGGATCTCGCGCATCATGAACGTATTAAAAGATTCACTTTGATCAAAAAACCTTTTACTATTGAAGGCGGAGAGTTAACGCCTACAATGAAGATCAAAAGGAAATTCATCTCTGATCTTTATAAGGATGAAATTGAATCAATGTATCCAAAAATTTAAATTTTATCTTTAAACTTAACTTTTTTTAATACGGAAAATTTTTTCATTAATCTTTATTATAAAATCTTTTATATTGTCCCATGCTAGAGTCATATATACCAATAATTATAATACTGATCATTTCAGTATTGTTTGCAGTTGTAAATGTAAACCTTTCTTCTTTATTAGGTCCGTCAAGACCTAACAAAGAAAAACTTTCAACTTATGAAAGCGGAATAGAACCTGTTGGAACCGCGCACGAAAGATTTTCGGTCAAGTTCTATATGGTTGCAGTTCTTTTTATATTATTTGATATAGAAGTTGTATTTTTATATCCCTGGGCGGTTTCATTTATTGGACTCGATCAGTTAAAAATGATGTATTCTTTCATAAGTGTTTCCGTATTTATAATAATTTTACTCGTAGGATATATCTACGTAATAAGAAAAGGAGCTTTAAATTGGGATTAGAAGATAAATTATCCAAAGATGGATTTGTAACTTCCAAGATAGATGATCTTATAAAATGGTCAAGAAAAAATGCATTGTGGCCGATGCCGATGGGTATTTCCTGTTGCGCTATAGAAATGATGGCAGCCGCAGGTCCGAGATTTGATATTTCAAGATTCGGAAGTGAAGTTTTCAGATTTTCGCCAAGGCAATCAGACGTAATGATTGTTGCAGGGACAACTACTTACAAAATGGCACAGATTGTCAGAAAGATCTATGACCAGATGCCTGACCCTAAATGGGTAATTGCAATGGGAGCCTGCACATCAAGCGGCGGAATGTACAGAACATATTCTGTGGTTCAGGGTATTGATCAGTTCCTTCCTGTTGATGTATATGTAGCAGGATGTCCGCCGAGACCTGATAATTTATTAAATGCGCTTATATTGCTTCAGGAAAAAATCCAGACGGGGCAGGAAGGAAGTTTTTCAGTAAATTAAAATTTTTTTTTAACTTAACTAATAAAATCATGAAAAAAATTTATTACATTTTACTTGTTTTATTTGTTTACAGTATGACACCGGATTTATCTTTTTCACAAAGAGTTCTTATCGATCAGGATTTTGAAAATGCCGGATTCAGTCAGGATAGTTTACCAACAGGCTGGTATCAGACAGATGTCGACGGTTCCGGTCTTGCCGGTGTAGTCTGGGCAGTCAGGGATTCCGGATTAGCATTCCCTGCCGGTACAAATCCAATTTACGCTACACGTGCTTTTGAAAGCCTGAGAAGCCTCACAATCGGATGGAGAGCAGGTGATCCGGTTGCTGATGACTGGGTTTTTACCAATGTTCTGAATATAGAAGCAGGTGACAGTTTAATATTTATGATGACACTTGGAAGTAATTCTGAAACAGTTTACATTGATACAATGCAGGTGCATGTATGTACCGATCAGGATCCGGCATTTTCCATTCAGAAATTAGCTACTATCAGAAGCCAGGATTCTTTAAACGGATGGGAACAATACAGTTTTGATCTGAGCGATTATGCAGGACAATCAGTATGTCTTGCTTTCAGATATTATATGAACACAACTGTTGATGGTTTGTTGTGCTATATTGATAATGTTTTTATCGGGAACAGATCTTCCGTCGGAATTACCCAGAACGGAACAAACATCCCCGATAAGTTTGCTTTAAATCAAAATTATCCGAATCCTTTTAATCCGACTACAAAAATTAATTTTGATCTTGCAAAAGCATCAAATGTAAAATTAACTGTTTACAATTCCATGGGGCAGGTAGTTATGAATCTGTTTAACGGTAAGAAACCTGCAGGTTCCTATCAAGCTGAATTTAACGGTAATTCACTTGCAAGTGGTACATATTTTTACAGACTTGAAACTGATTTCTTTACACAGACCAAAAAGATGCAGCTTATCAAATAAATCAGTTAGAAACATTTTTATAAAATTAACCCGCTTATTTTTTAAGCGGGTTTTTTGTTGTTTAAAATAAATATTATATTAAGTAAGTTTACCCAAAATAAATTATGACCGGCGACAGACTAGACCTTCTAAAAACAAAACTACAGAATTTCAACATAGAATATACCGACGTAAACGGAACACCGGCTTTTTACATATTGAAAGACGATGTACTGAGTGTCTGCAATATTCTTAAAAATGATGAATCACTAAAATTTGATTCATGCGTCGATGCTGTAAGCGTTGACAGATTTGTAAAGAAAGACAGATTTGAAATGATATATAATCTGTTATCTCTGGAAAATAACGAGAGGGTCTTTATTAAGATCAGACTCGACAGTAAAAAGCCAGAAATGGAAAGCCTGATTCCCGTATGGAAATCTGCAGACTGGTATGAAAGAGAAGCGTATGATATGATGGGAATTAATTTTCTGAATCATCCGGATCTCAGGAGAATGTATATGCCTGATGAGTTTGAATATCATCCGCTCAGAAAAGATTTCCCTTTAATGGGAATTCCGGACTCAATCCCTTTACCGAATAAATAATTTTGATTATATAGTTAAAATATAGAATATTATTAACTACTAACTATTAACTACTAACTGTAAAGTATGCCTCATACAATTTATAAAGATCTTGAAGAAAAGAAACCTGAAATTAAAAAATCAAAGATCCTCGAAGCACTTGAGACCGAAGATCTGAGCGTATCTTTCAGCGATGCTCTCGACAATGAGATGGTTTTGAATATGGGACCACAGCATCCTGCCACACACGGAGTTTTAAGACTACTTATAAGTCTGGATGGAGAGACCGTTATGAAATGCGTACCCGAACTCGGATACCTGCACAGAGGTTATGAAAAACTTGCTGAATCTTCTACCTATCATGAATTCATTCCGCACACTGACCGTCTGGATTATTTATCACCGATGGCAAATAATGTTGCTTACGCGCTTGCCGTAGAAAAACTCATTGATCTGGAGATTCCTGAAAGAGGAAAATATATAAGAGTTATCATAGCCGAACTTGCAAGAATACAATCGCATTTACTTGCAATAGGTGCGCTTGTCATGGACATTGGGGCTGTTACCCCGTTTCTATGGGCTATCAGAGAAAGAGAGAAAATTCTGGATCTATATGATGTCATATGCGGGGCTAGATTTACAACTTCTTATACCCGGATCGGAGGCGTGGCTCAGGATATTCCTGACAGCGCATTAAACGGTATTAAAATTTTCATTGAAGAGTTCTCTGCAAAATTACAGGAGATCAGGGATCTTGTAGAAAGAAATAAAATTTTTATTGAACGATGTGAAGGCGTAGGACATTTACCCAAACAGGATTGTATAGATCTTGGTCTGACCGGACCGTTGCTCAGAGCTTGCGGAATTGAAAGAGATCTTAGAAAACAGGAGCCTTATCTTGTATATGATAAGCTGGATTTTGATATACCTACTTATACCGACAGCGATTGTCTTTCAAGATACTATGTGAGAGTTGAAGAGCTTGTTGAATCAGTCAAGATCCTTAAACAGTGTCTGGAAAAGATCCCTCAGGGTTCTCATAATGCTCTTCAGACAAAAAAAGTATTGCCAAAAAAGGAAAGAGTCTATACAAAAATGGAAGAGCTTATACACGATTTTATGATAATTAATTTCGGAGTCAATCCACCAAATAAACGGGAATCATACTCTGCCATTGAAGCATCAAAAGGTGAACTCGGATTCTATTTTATAAGTGACGGAAGCGGTCATCCGTGGAGATTAAAAATCCGTTCACCGAGTTTTTCGAATCTTCAGGGACTTGCTCCCATGATGAAAAATTGTATGATCTCTGATACGGTTGTTATTATCGGAAGTGTGGATCCGGTGATGGGGGAAGCGGATAAGTAGTAAGAGTGTAGAGTGTGTGGAGTGTATGGAGTGTGTAGAGTGTATGGAGTGTGTGGAGTGAATGAAGTGTATGGAGTGTATGGAGTGTATGGAGTGTATGGAGTGTATGGAGTGTATAGAGTGTATGGAGTGTATAGAGTGTGTGGAGTGTATGGAGTGAATGAAGTGTATGGAGTGTATAGAGTGTATGGAGTGTATGGAGTGTATGGAGTGTATGGAGTGTATGGAGTGTATGGAGTGTATGGAGTGTATGGAGTGTATAGAGTGTGTGGAGTGTATGGAGTGTATGAAGTGTGTGGAGTGTGTGGATTAAGGATTGCACAATAGTTAAAATCAAAAATCAAAGATCCAATCCGCCGCGGCGGACAAAAATCAAAAATTAAAATAATGAGTAACGAAAATTATGAACCTGTCTTTGATGAAAATGAGTTAAAGACTGTTCAGTATCACATTTCAAAATATCCCAAACCAATGGCAGCAGTAATGCCGGTGCTTTGGATGATTCAGAATAAATACGGATGGATCTCAACTGATGCGATGAAATATGTCGGTGATCTTCTTGGACTTCCGCATGATCACGTACTCGGAGTTGCTACATTTTACACAATGTATTTCAAGAGACCGATGGGAAAGCATCATCTTCAGATCTGCACAAATGTATCATGCATGCTTCGGGGAGGTTATGAGATTTATGATCATGTTTCCGGAAAACTGGGAATTAAGAACAAAGAAGTTACTGATGACAGAATGTTTTCAATAGAAGAAGTCGAATGTCTAGGCAGCTGCGGTACAGCTCCGATGCTTCAGGTAAGCAACCGCGAATATTATGAAAACCTGACTATTGAGTCTGTAGATAAACTGCTTGAAGACTTGCGAAATAAATAATTGCAAATTCTGATCTGAGCAGATTTTTATTACAAAATAAATAATAAAAAGTTTTTAATGGAAAAAATAATTTTAAAAGACATACCGGATTTAGACAAGATCGACGTTTACATTGCTAACGGTGGATATACCGGATTGAAAAAAGCATTGACCGGAATGACTCCTGATCAGGTAATTGATGAAGTCAAAAAATCAGGTCTGAAGGGAAGAGGCGGTGCTTGTTTTTCGACAGGAATGAAATGGTCTTTTATGCCTAAGGGTAACGAGAAACCAAAAATCCTTTGCTGTAATGGTGATGAAAGCGAACCGGGAAGTTTTAAGGACAGGGAAATTTTTGAAAAAAATCCGCAGCAGTTTATCGAAGGTTCACTGATCGCAGCTTATGCTATGGGAATCGGAGCGATCTATGTTTACATCAGAGGTGAATACTGGAAATGGATAAACATAATGGAAGAGGCTGTAGCTGAAGCATATAAAAAAGGTATGATCGGAAAGAACATTATGGGAACAGATTTTTCATGTGAGATGTATGTTCATATGGGCGCGGGTGCTTACATCTGCGGAGAGGAAACTTCCTTAATGAATTCTCTTGAAGGTAAAAGAGGATATCCGAGATTCAAACCTCCGTTCCCAGCTGTAAACGGTGTCTGGGGAAATCCTACAACTATCAACAATATTGAAACACTTGCAAATGTACCGGAGATAATTAACAAAGGCGGAGAATGGTTCAGTAAGATCGGTGATCCGCGTCAGCCGGGTACACTTCTTTTCGGTGTCAGCGGAGATGTGAATAAACCTGGTGTATATGAATTACCAACCGGCATTCCTCTTATCGAACTTATAAATGATCATTGCGGCGGAGTAATAGGCGGGAAAGAAATTAAAATGGTAATTCCCGGCGGTTCGTCTATGCCTCCTCTCAACAGGGAAGAAGCTCTCACAGTCAGAATGGATAATGAAAGTCTGAAAGAAATCGGTTCGTATATTGGTACAGCAGGCGTAATAGTCATGGCTGAAGGAACGGACGTTGTAAACGTTATAAGAAGAGTAACTAAATTCTATTATCACGAATCCTGCGGACAATGTACCCCTTGCCGTGAAGGTTGCGGATGGATGCTGAAAGTACTGAACAGAATAATGGACGGCAAAGGAAGAATGAGTGATCTTGATCTGCTTATCTCAATTGCAGAAAATATTGAAGGCAACACTATCTGTGCTCTTGGTGATGCTGCTGCATGGCCGGTCAAATGGGCAGTTAGAAAATTCAGAAAAGATTTTGAAGCTAAGATAACCGATAAGACTATCGAACTTCCGGTGCTGAATAAAGTTCACGGGCTGATGAAATCACCTGATGAATATGATACAATCACCTTGCAAAGCGAACAGGAAGTTGTAAAAGAACTTATGGGTAATGTTCAGGAGCTGACTCAGAGTGAGGATGTTAAAAGATTCAGTTCGTAAAATTTTTATTTTATACAAAGTATTTTTAAGAATCCGCTCCGGCGGATTTTTTTTTGCTACATTTTTGCCTCAAAGTCTCCAATACTCAAAGATTTTTTAATTATCTCTTTACTAATTAACTGTAAAGACTTTCAGTTACAGGGTTTTAATTTTCTCTGATATCCGATGTTCACCACAGAAGAATTAGCCGGCGGAATCTTTTAAAAGACGAATCATTAAGTTAAAAGCTATAAAAGATCTTTGAACAATCTTCCGGTTTGGAAAAGTGTAAATGTAATTTGCTTTAAAATTTTTCCTTTGTGCCATAGAGACTTCGAGGTAAAGCATCAAAGCCCGTATTTCAAAAACCCTCCGTCAGCTGCTATGACTTCACCCGTAACAAATGAAGCTGCATCCATCGAAAGAAACGCAGCAACTGCAGCAACCTCCTCCGGCTCCCCTGCCCTCTTCATCGGCGTCCTGTCAAGTATTGCTTTGAGCTTTATTGGATCTTTCAAAACCGGCATTGTAAGTGAAGTCTTTATATACCAGGGCGCAACTGCATTTACTCTGATTTTATCTTCCGCCCATTCCACTGCCAGATATCCTGTCAGATGGTTTATCGCAGCTTTTGTCATGGCATAAGGAGATCCCGTACCGACACTTGTTATTCCTGCTACAGAAGTTATGTTTACTATCGATCCCTTTCCTGATCTCTTAAGCAGCGGATGAAATTTTTTACAAAGATCAAATACTGAATCCATGTTAAGATTCATCAGTTTGTCAAAATCTTCTTCAGAATTTTCAAGTGTTTTCTTTCTCGTATTCGTTCCGGCATTGTTTACAAGTATATCAAGTCTGCCCCAGTCTTTTTTAATCTTTTTAAAAAGTAATTCTCTTTCTTCTTTATCTGACACGTCACATTTGATTCCTGAGATACCATAATTTTTCTTTTTAAATTTTCTGATGAGATTATCAACATCTCTCTGACTTCTTGATACAATAAAAACTTCAGCTCCGAGCTCAAGAAATTCTTCCGTAATGGCTCTGCCGATTCCACGGGTAGCTCCGGTTACGAGAGCTTTTTTATTCTTTAATGTCCACCGGTTTTTCATAATTTTGATTTTAAATTTTTAATTGACTTTTAATATCTTCATCTCCACCCATCTTTCAGGGTCAAAATATACGAATGCATTCTTTTCAAACTTTTCTTTTTTTAATATCAATATTTTTTTGAAAAGTTCATTAAAGCATTTATTAACTGAAGTATCATTTTTAAGCGAAATGATCTTTTTAACATATCTCAGTATTTCGGATTCAAATCTGAAATACTTCTTCTTATTCATTAAATATTTTTTCGTAGTAGGGATTAAATGAGCAAGCAGTTTATAATTTCCAAGTTCAAAATGAATAAGCACATTCAGAATCCTTGAGTATGATTCAAACTCCGGTGTCAGTTTCGTCTGACGGCGGTTAAGAAAATCATTAACTGACTTAAGCGCATTGGTAAAATTCCCTGTCTTGAAATAATATTTTATGATACTGAATCTGAAATAATTTTCTGAATTTATCAGTAATTTACCTTTATACTTTTCCAGATAATCTTCAAGTTCAGAAATTAAATTATCTCCGGTTATCCTGTCCTCATTTTCAATGCATTCACAGAGCCTGATGTCAATATCCGTAAGGGTTATATCTATCTCAGCAGAATTATCGGATAATTTCTTAAGCCCGGATAAAACTTTTTTAGCTTCTTTGAAATCATTCATTCTCAAAGCTGAAGTTATATGAAATTCCAGAGCGTCATATTTCGGATCCTGTAAATAATCTTTGAATACCTCTGGGTTTTTCAGAATCAGCGAATATCTTTGTTTACAGTAATCAATGGACTTTCTGAAATCACCTTTCAAACGGCACTCAAGATATTTTGCAAGAAGAAGTATATTCTGCGCTCTTACCGGCAATGGGATCTTACTTTCCCTGGAAGAAAGCCCAGAACACAGTTTCTTAATTCTGTTATCTGAATTTTCATCTCTTATGATACCGGTAATTCTCAATTCTATGAACAAGCCGGTAACGATCTTCTTATAATAACTTATCTCTTTGATCCGGTCTAAAACTTCAGCCTCATACTCATAAATCTGATTCATGTCTTTTTTACCGATCTCATCTTTCTTTATCAGATTTTTTTCGAGCTCGAGAAAATCCAGAAGTATTGTGAACTTTTCATGTTTCAGAGCAGCATCTTTACCGGTCTTTATGGTCTTAAAATATTCAGGGAACAATCCTTTTTCATACATCAGCTTACACCGGCTTAAAATAAAGTTCAATTTTAGATCTATGCTTCTGTCATTTCTGAACTGGGTTAATGATTTTATGATAAGCTTGTAAAGATAGTTCTTTGTAATGGTGAGGTTCTTAATTATTTTTTCATCTTTTATTAATTTTCTTAATTCAATTTCATCAAATGTGTTTTGTCTTTCTATTGCGCTGAACAATGTCAGATAATTCTTGCTGCCTTTCTGAAGCGATACATTAAGTTTAAAATATCTCTTCTCGCTTCCGCTCATGGACTTTATCAGATCAAATAATTCTCTCGATGGTTTCATATTACAAGATATACAATTATAATGTTAATTATCTGAATTCAGGATTCTAATAATGAATGTTTTTTATACCCGTTTTCACTGCAACTAAATGGTTTTAATCCGTTTACTTAATTCATAAATTAACAAAAATAAATTTTGCAAAACATTAACATAAAATTATGAAACCAATTATCACAATTTTTCTTTTAAACCTCTTTTTTGTTTCAACGCTTGTAATGGGTCAGGATTTTATTAAAATTACTGACAGCATAGTAGGACTCGACAGCGGTGCATCACGCTCAGTCAACTGGATCGATTTTGACAATGACAACGATCTTGATCTTTTCATTTCAAACGGATTGAATACCGGACAGAATAATTATCTGTACAGAAATGATAACGGTACGTTTGTAAAGATAACAGGTCAGGCAATAGTTCAGGATAACCTGCCTTCTGACGGAGCAAGCTGGGGTGATTATAATAACGACGGACTTCCTGATCTATGTGTCGTGAACTGGTATAACAAGATCAAGTTACTTTATCTGAATACCGGTAACGGTACTTTTTCATTCCAGCCTGATGCAGTAATGAGCAATGATCCAAGCTATTCTGAGACATGCAGCTGGGGAGATTATGATAACGACGGATTGCTGGATCTATTTGTGACAAATAGTGCAGGAAGCAATCACAGAAATTTTCTTTACAGAAACACTGGCAATGGTGATTTTCAAAAAATGGATACGGGAGTTGTGATATCTGAAACAGGATTCTCAAGAGGCGCTAACTGGGTTGATATTGATAATGACAGAGACCTTGACTTATTTGTATGCCGTGAATCCAACAATAACAATTTTCTTTACAGAAATGACGGCGCGGGAGTTTTCACAAAGATCACTAATACTCCTCTAACTTCCAATGGCGGCGAATCCTGGAGCAGCAGCTGGGGTGACTATGATAATGACGGTGATCTTGATGTAGTCGTATCTAATTACGGTAATCAGAAAAATTTTCTGTACCGCAATGACGGAAACTTTACTTTCACAAAGATCACAGACGGACCGGTTGCAAATGAATCAGGGTATAATGCAGTTACCGGCTGGGGAGATTATGACAATGACGGTGATCTTGATCTCTTTATATCACAGGCTTATGTACCTCCCGGTTTTACACAGAAGCTTGTAAACAAACTGTTTAAGAACATGCTTATAGAAACAGGTTCTGCATCTTTTGTAAAAGTTACTGATGGAATTCTTGTCAATGATTCCGGATATACATACGGTTTCGCCTGGGGTGATTATGATAATGACGGAGATCTCGATATTGCAACTGCAAATACTTTTGGTGAAAATCAAAGAAATGGTTTATACAAAAACGAACTCTCTAATGGAAATAAATGGATAAACATAAAATGCAAAGGTACTGTTACCAACAGTTCGGCGATCGGCACAAAGGTCAGAGTCAAAGCAAACATAAACGGAAACGATGTCTGGCAGATGCAGGAGATAGACGGTCAGTCGGGATACTGCGGTCAGAATCTGATACTGCATTTTGGTTTTGGGAATGCTGCTGTTATCGATTCGATCAAAGTCGAATGGCAATCAGGTACGGATCAGGTTTTCACAAATGTTCCGGTAAATCAGAATGTTAATATTACTGAGAATGGAACAATCATTTCCATCTATGAAAACAATTCCATTCAAAAAAAAACTTTTAATCTCTATCAGAACTACCCGAATCCATTTAATCCGGAAACAGTGATAAAATATGAATTAGCTAATTCCGGAAATAATGTGAGATTAAAGATTTATGACGCTTTGGGTAATGAAGTTAGGACGCTAGTTGATGGAGTTCAGAGAGAAGGAAGTTACGAAGTAAGCTTTAATGGAAACGATCTTCCTTCGGGAGTTTATTATTATAAATTAGAAACAGGCATTTTTTTTGAAACAAAAAAAATGTTTCTCGTAAAATAGAACCAAGTTAGTTATTTGATCACACGTTAGAGGATATGAACAATTTAAGTCACGAAGTACCTTTTTAAATTTCCGGTGTTTAATTTTTAAACGCCGGTTTTTTTTTCGGGTATTGGGTATTGTGTATTGGGTATTGAGTTTTGAGTATTGTGTAGTTTTTAAGATCGATTGGACTTTCACTCACCCTTTAATAAATTCGAGCCGATGGTGGTGTTTCCAAAAAAATTGCAAGATTAAATTTTTATACTGTAAACCTTCCAGGCAAATTTTTTGGTCACCAACATCAAACGCTCTTATACAAAGAAGCGCATCAATAAAAAATGTCATCCCCTTTCAGTTTAGAAGAGCTTTTTAATCACTGGTTTCACGAATTATAACGAATTTTATCAATTGATAATGATTTAATAATTGAAAGAACTTTACTTTCTTTAATTTGGCGAAAAATGAAGAATTAATGTTAATTTTTTAATTTAAGCTCATTTAAAATTCGCAAAAATTAGTGAAAATTTGTGGCAAGCTTTTTTTTACAATCTGTAATGGTCAACTTATGTAATTAAAACAAGCAATTTCTACAGCAATAATATAAAAATCAGATAGAAATATTGGAGCAAAAAATAATTTAGTTAAAATTCCCTATTGTTGTGTACCCCGAGCAAATGTAAATATACTCAGAGCAAAAGGGAATATGCCCGGAGCAAAAGGGAATATGCCCGGAGCAAAAGGGAATATGCCCGGAGCAAAAGGGAATATGCTCAGAGCAAAAGGGAATATGCCCGGAGCAAAAGGGAATATGCTCAGAGCAAAAGGGAATATGCTCAGAGCAAAAGGGAATATGCTCTGTGCAAAAGCGGATGTGCTCTGTGCAAAAGCGGAAGTACTCTGAGCAAAAGCAGAAAAAGGTTCAGGAATCAGGGAAATGGCAGGAATATGAGTTGCAGCCCTTTAGTTTCTTAAGAATCCTTTTGAAAAAACATTACATATACTTCTTATTAATTTATTCGAAGTGTCTTCCAAATAGATAAATTCGATATACAACAAAAATCTTATCACATATAAAAAACTTGCTTGACATTTAAAATCAATAAGCTGAACTTTAAATCAAATTAAGGCGGTAAATATGAGAGCAATATTCTAATTCTTCCGCTTCCATTATTTACATTTACAAAATCTTAAAATACAATTTTATGGCTACCGAAGTTTCCCTTCGAGATATAGACACAGGAATCCCAGTGTTTTATTCCACTTATAGCGCTGCAAGGAGTGCTGCCGGAGCCGGTGATGTCATCAGCATTTATGCAAATCTTACCGAACAAATAACATTACTAGACGGGGTAGATGTTTATTTAGACCCCGGAACAGAATTAAACCATTCCGGAGATGGTACGACCATTACTGATAACAATGTAACATGCAAATGTAATATCACAGGAGGAGGGATCATTAAGAATTCTTACTCCGGATCAACTAAAAGAGAGTGCATAAAAATATCTAACTCTTCTTCTGAGGTTAATATAGAATGTTATAAAATAGACGGTTTAGGTGAAAATAATTCTACACTTGAAGGCAGTAGTGTGGATGTGTCAGCCGCTGCCAAATTCAGATTGATCTGTAACAAAGTTTATAATAAATATAACACGGCAATAAGAATCTCCGGCTGTGATGATATATTCCTAAATATCAGGACAGTAGAATCAGGAACTGCTGCAAGCCCAAATGCGGACTCGCCGGTTTTATCATTAGAAAGAACAGGTTCGGTTTATATAAATGAATTATTATGTACCGGATACGGATCCTGCTTAGATCATAAAGACGGAGTAATTGGCGCAACGATAAATAAACTACTCACGCTGCTTCCTGCCGGCGAAACTCCTTCCACCACTGCTCCTACTTTACTACTTGATGCCGGCACAGGCGATCAGGATCTTGTATTATACTTCGATGAAATAAAGAACTTTAATTCTACAGGCGGTGATACTGTAAAGATAGATGAAGGCAAAGCTTCTCTTATCGGAAGAAGTATATACTGTACTAATGGTAAATCTCTCGATCTTACTCATCCTATTGTCAGCGCTTATATTCAATGTGATGAAATTATTAGTTTGACAGAGGGAATAAATATTGCAAATAGGAATGAACCGATTGTGATTGAAGCTAATTATATTGAGGGGAGTTCAGGAAATGGTGGAGTGATTAAATCTGTAAGTTTGTCGAATTATGTATTGAGGAATGCTAAGATTAAGAATACAACGACTTCTTCTCCTTCAATTGGAATATATATTGTCGATGGAGATATAAATGATCAAAATATAGAAATTGAAAATTTAATAATAGTAACAGGTATTGCCGAAAACCAAGACTACAGTATTTATAGAGATGGGGAAAACAATATTAATATCAAAAATCTTCTTCTATTTGTTAGAGCAGGAATTTCAGATAACATAACTTTGCTCATAGGCGATATAAATAATTTTAAATATATTGAAGATTCAACTATACAATGACATTAAGAATTTTTAAAATAGCAGTCATTATTCTGAGTCTTACGATAATAGAATTTGGCTATCCACAGGTAAATCAGCAATGGGTTAGTGTTTATGATAGCAGTCAAACAAACTATAATTCATCTTCCTTTATAGAATTGCATGATTCAAAATACTTATATCTATTAGGTACAAATTCCAGTGACATAGCCTTAATTAAATACAATTTAAGTGGTCAAATAATTTGGCTTCAAAGATATAATGGTTTGGGTTCAGGAAATGATATACCAGGTGGTATAATACTGGATAAGAATGAAAATATTTATATTACTGGAAACTGTTTAGGTGAAAACACCGGAGTAGATTATGTTACAATTAAATACGATTCTAGTGGAGAACGAATTTGGACTGATAATTTTACAGGTACTGGAAATCAAAGGGATGCTTCATATGATATTGCTTCCGATAAACAGGGAAATATTTTTGTAACAGGGGAGAGCTATAATGAAATTAGTCACTATAGAAATTGCTTAACAATAAAGTATGATTCATTAGGAAACCGACAATGGATATCTAGTTATCAAAGAGGCAATACATGGGGTTATGAAATAGAAATTGATGGCTTGGGAAATGCTATTGTTGCTGGAAAAAGTTTAGGCGGCATTTTTGTAATTAAATATAATACTTTAGGAGATCAGTTGTGGGTATCTTCATACAATGGTGAAGCTTCACCGCATAGCTTGAGAATTGATGACGCACTAAATATATATGTTTCGGGAGTTATTACAGGATCTGGAGGATACTGGGATTACATAACTATAAAATACAATCAATTAGGGGAATACTTGTGGTCGAGAAGAAATAATGGCTCCGCAAATTTTATGGATCAATTAAACGATATGGCAATTGATGTTTATGGAAATGTTTATGTCACTGGAAATGGTACTCAAACTGGTAGTGGATACGATTTTACGACAATTAAATATAATACAAATGGGGATGAAATTTGGATAGCAAATTATAATAATGGACTAAACGATATTGCAACTTCTCTAACTCTAGATGATTTTGGGAATGTTTATGTTACTGGCAATAGTGATGGAAGTGGATCTCGATTCGACTATGCAACTGTGAAGTATGATAGTACAGGTATACAACAATGGATTACAAGATATAATTATTCTAATGAATATGATAATGAAGCTAGATTTATAGCTGTAGATAAATATAATGATGTATATGTTACTGGAGTTACTCGATTAAACAATATTGCAAATTCATTAACGATAAAATATTCTCAAACATTAACAGGGATTTCTCAATCCATTACAGAAACACCAATTGAGTTTTCATTGGCTCAGAATTATCCGAATCCGTTC
>JAGQWH010000099.1:8946-13978 GCA_020437545.1 Ignavibacteriota bacterium | reverse complement strand
AGAATTCTACAGTTACATCAGGAAAGATTTCTGGAGGAAATTTCTTCCGATAGATTCAGGAGATCTGGCAACAGACATTCCGGAAGTCTTTGACAGAGGTAAGCAAAGTGATGATAAGCTGATGCTTGAAAAAGCTTTGGCGGAATTATCACCTGTGGAAAGGTCAGCGCTGTTACTCTTTGAGCTCGGAGGATTCAGCATTGAAGAAATAAAAGAGATACAAAATGAAAAAAGCGCATCTGCGGTAAAATCAAGATTAAGCAGGGCAAGATCAAAACTTAAGAAATACATAGTAACAGAAAAATCATCAACCAATAAAAACAACAATTTTAATTCAGAACACAAAGGAGATCTAAACCATGAAACAATCACACTCATCACAGAGATCAAAAGTAACTGAGGATTCGCCTGAAAATTTATTCAGCGAATTAAAGAATGAAAATTATGACAATACTTTTCCTGTTGCTGAACAATGGTTAAAAGATCTCAATAAAAATCTATCAACTAAATCAACGGAAAGGAAAATTAGCATAATGAAAAACTATTTTGCAGTAAATAAGTTCAAACTTGCATATCTGACAGTCTTCATTGTATTCATAGTCGGCGCTTCTACCATGCCGGTTACAAGTCATGAAAATGTAGGCGATGTGATCACCTGGAAAGCTGATAAGACCAATCAACAGGCAGCTTCTGAAATCAGCAATCTCGACTGGGTTACCAACAGTCAGAAAAATATTATTTCTGAGATACAGGGTGGTGAAACCAAAAATGAATATGTTATCATGCTCCCGAAAGAAGAACACGATAATTTACAATCATACCTTAATACCCTGAATAAAATAGATGGGGTAAGTGATGTAAAGGCTGTTTCAATAAATGAAACTGTAAAGAGATCCCTTGTATCGCTTATTCTGAATGACATTTTCAGGATCAACATAGACGCAACGAACAAGAGCAATCAGGAAGTTGAAAATGAAATAAAAAATCAGTTAAGCAGTGCCGGAATAAATAATGTAACCGTCAGTTTCGAAATGTCTCCGAGCGGTGAAAGACAGATAAAAATAAACATTCCCGAAGGATCAATTCCGGAAGACGGTGGCGTGGAAATGACTATAAAAGACGGAGATAAAGTAAATAAAATTAAAGAAGTTAAAAAAAACAGTCCGGGCGGCGATGATGTTAGCTTCAGTAAAATGACAGACGCTGAAGTAAGAAATAAGATAAGAGAAGATGTCGGTGAACCGGGATTAAGAGATGATCAGATCCAGATCACCAGAAACGGAGGTAAAATGTCTGTTAAAATTCTCGGAGATGACGGATCGGTGAAAGGTAATCTCGAGATCGAAGAAGAAACAAAATAAGTAAAATAGTTTTGATTCTGATTTTAAAAGATATCCCGCTTAGGTTTTAAGCGGGATTTTTTTACCTTCAATCCTCAACGTTTGATAAATGATGCTTTGCCTCAAAGCCTCAAAGACTTTCAATATGCAAATACTGAAATAAACAAAACTTTTAAAATTTGATTTGAAGTAATGACAAAAAACATAAGATATTAATATCTCTGATTTCACTAAAATGATAAGATGTGTTTTTCTTTGAGGCTTTGAGATTAGAGGCAAAAAACATTTTCACGAAAGAGTGATTTTCAAAAGATACAAAACTCCGGAAAGCATCATCAATCCATCAAGATAAAAGTAATACCAGTAATCTGATCTGGTATTTATACTGTGTCCGAATGAGAATGAAAGTAAAATTCCGGGAAATATCAAAATTATTAAATCAATTTCGCTGAATCCGAAGATATAAATAAATAATGAAGATATAAAAAACAGCCCAAGGAAAATAAAATAAAATATTCTCAGATTTTTCTCGCTGAATTTTCCTATCAAATTTTTTACATCATTCTTCCTGTCTTCTTCAATGTCCCTGTAATCAAACAAAATGCAGATCACATAAATAAGCAAAAATCTGTTTAAAATAAACAGCATTGCCAAATTATTGAATTCATTATGGCTGATTATAAGAGGCAGCGCAGTTGTGACAAATGTCCAAATACCCGCCAGGTAAGCTGTTTTACCGATAATTATTTTTCTTAAATAAATGAAAGGAGCTTTTGAGATCTTGGCTGCGGAATAAATGAAAGTGAGAATTGCAGCAGCAGTGATTAAGAAAAAATGATCTTTTAATAAATAGATAAGAATCAGAGTTGCAGAGAAACTAATTAAAAAAAAGAATAACAGTATTTTCTTGTTTTTATCAACCCAGTCAAATCTGGGTGAAGGTCCGCTTACGTCAGGTGTCAGATACCAGTGAAAACTGTAACTTGTCATTGTGGCAAAAAACAGAAACAAAAGATAATTTATTTCCGGATCTGTATTGAATGTATAGTAAGTATACAGACACATCACTACTGCGCATATTGAGATAAATACATTACCGAATACTATGAGTTTTTTTAGATTCAAAATTAAATCACTCCGATGATGTTTTTCTTAAATTATATATTAAAATTTAAAATAATAATGTGAAAGTCTTTAGCAATTGTATGATCAGATATTTGTAATAAACATTTTAATTATTGTATATTGTTCTTATTCTACTTTTTTGAAAAAAGTAGTTTAAACTCCACACACTCCACACACTCCACACTTTTTAATTTAACATATAATCATTAACTTTCTTAAAATGAGTTTTTATTAAATTTTCTTGAAAGGAAAACTGAAATGAAGAATTATATTATCTTTAAATTTATAATTATTTCATCACTGATAATGATCATAAATTTTACAAATAACTCTTATGCTCAATTTGATGATCCCCGATACGACAGAGTTCCCGATTACCTTCAAAACACAGGTTCGTTTTTCAATTCAACTTCATCCATTGAAACAATAGATAATTATGATAATTTTTTCATAGGTATAGATTTTGCGGAAGTTCATGTTTCAATGGATCCCAATGATCCTTTGAAGTATGCAGCAGCCTGGAATAATCTCAGTTCGTCTGTAGGTGCAAGAGTTTACGGAACATCAGACGGAGGCATTACATGGTATTCCAATCAGCCTTCATGGGGTACAACAGTCAGGGGAGATCCCTGTCTGGCACATGACAGTCTTGGGAGAGTTTACTTTGAAAATATGTACGGTTCTTCAATTCTCGGAACAAAGATAGCTTCCTCTGACGATAACGGTTTTACCTGGCCGTCAGTGGTATTTGGTAATACCGGAGTGGACAAGAACTGGATGGCAGCTGATCAGACAGGCGGACCTTATTCGAATCAGGTTTATACTACAATGACCCCTGGAAATTTTAAAAGAAGTACAGACAGGGGATTAAGCTTTGTCCAGACTGCGACATTATCACCACAAGCTCTGCCCGGAATGATGGTTTGCGTAGGACCTAACGGGAATATACAGGGTGGAAGCGTTTATGTAGTTACAAATTCCGGTTCATCTTTCGGATCCACTTATACTTTTTTTCGGTCAACCGACGGAGGTACGACATTTACAAACATGTCTTCACAGGCATTTGCAAATTACGTAGGTTCAAATGTAGGCGGAAGAAATTCAGTTCAGAATATGAGAACAAGACCTTATCCGTTTATTTGCGCTGACAATAGTTACGGTCCAAACAGAGGAAGATTGTATGTAGTGTATGCATCAAACACTCCTGCCGGTGACGGGAACAAGCCGGATATATTCTGCAGATATTCAACAGATGGCGGTACTACCTGGTCTGCTGAAACATTAATAAATGATGATCCAAATACAATTAACAATAATCAATGGATGCCTGCACCATGGTGTGATAAGGAAACAGGAAGACTCTATGTTCAATGGATGGATACAAGAGATTGTCCGACCAGCGATAGCTGCTATATTTATGGTTCTTATTCAACTGACGGAGGGGTCACATTTGCTCCAAATCAGAAGATCTCAAACAAATTATTCAGAATAAACTGTACTCAGTGCAATGGCGGTGTACCGGCTTATCTGGGTGATTATAACTCAATAGTTTCAAACTCCAAAACATCAATGTCAGTCTGGACTGATTTCAGAAATAATAATTTTTCCAATTATGCAGGTTATCTGCCCGACTATGCCATGAGTGTGAATCCTCCGAATATTACGATCAACAATAACAATACGACAGTTTTCATGACTGCTGTACCATCTGTTAAACTTTATGATGATGTTACAACTTTCAGCGCAGTCATTACACCGACTCCAGCAGCAGGAGCACTGACTGTGGAATTTCCTGATGGAAACACTTTGAGCAGTTATCCTGATTCTTTACAGGTCAGAATTTTTGCTGCAAACGGCACTACTCCCGGCGCTTATACTGTCACCGTAAAGGGAGCCGGCTCAAACGGAACGCCTGTTCATGTCAGATCTGTGACTCTTACGGTCGGTACAGTCGGAATTTCGGAAGTAACTGAAATTCCGGATGAATATCAGTTGTATCAGAATTTTCCAAATCCATTTAATCCAGAAACAAAAATTTCGTATTATCTGAAAGCTAAATCTAAAGTTAAACTGACTGTATTTGATGTAATGGGAAGAGTTGTAGCCTCTATAAATAAAGGGGCTCAGGATCAGGGAAGTCATTTTGTTAACTTCAATGCTGCCGGTACAGGAAAGTCACTTTCATCGGGAGTCTATTATTACAGGCTCGATACTGATTTTTTCAGCGATACGAAGATGATGCTTTTGATTAAGTAAAAAGTATTAGGTATTAGGTATTAAGTATTAGGTATTAAGTAATAGGTAGTAATTTTAAGCCGCTGTTAAAGATAACTGCGGCTTTTTTAATTACGATTTACGAATTAGGAATTACGAATTATAAATTATGAATTACGAATTATAAATTAGGAATAGAATATAAGTCAGAAAAATCAATCTGCCGCGGTAAAGTATATTATGAATTACAATCCTCCGCGGCGGACCACACACTCAACACACTCAACACACTCAACACACTCAACACACTCAACACACTCAACACACTCAACACACTCAACACACTCAACACA
>JAGQWH010000099.1:0-8846 GCA_020437545.1 Ignavibacteriota bacterium | reverse complement strand
CACTCAACACACTCAACACACTCAACACACTCAACACACTCAACACACTCAACACACTCAACACACTCAACACACTCTACTCACTCTACTCACTCCACACACTCCACACACTCTACTCACTCCACACACTCCACACACTCTACACACTCTACACACTCTACACACTTATTTAATCAGGATCATCTTCCTCACCTCACTGAAATCCCCTGCTTCCAGTTTATAATAATATATACCGCTCGGATAGTTCGCACCGTCAAATTGCACAGAATACTTCCCTGCAGGTTTGTTTTCATTAACCAAAACAGCAACTTCTGCACCTAATGCATTATAAACTTTTAATGAAACATTTGCCAATCCTCCTGCAGCGGATGAAATTCGAAATTCAATAGTCGTCGTTGGATTGAACGGATTGGGATAATTCTGCCCCAGGCGGTAATCAAGAACAATTTCAGAGATTCCGGTGAATATTCCTACCGTCTGAGAATACTTTAAAGCAGTAATATCAAAGCCGGTGTTTTCGCCGTAAGTAATTCCCGTCATGATTATTCCGTTATTTTCTGTAAGAATAAAATCAGAAGAAGAATTATTATAAACCGGATCCTTATAAACCGAGCTCCAGACACTGTCTCCGTTTGATCTGTATTTGATCAAAAGAAAAGAACTGCTCTTATAGCTGTTCTTACCGGATGAAATATAAACATTGTCAAACTCATCCTTCCTTAAGACTCCTGAACTGAGCCTTGTGCCGGATGGATCGGAAATAATTTTTTTCCATATCTGATCCCCTTCCGGATCAAGTTTTAATAAAGTTAATGATTCCACAAAACTAGAATTGAATTCCCTGGCCGTTCCGGCTACTACAATATTATTCAAAGAATCAATTACAAGCGAAGTAGCATAGTCATCTGAATTCCTCAACCCATTGTAATTTTTATTCCATATCATGTCGCCGTTTATATTATACTTTAGTATAATATAATTTTGCGACTGATCTTCAAATGTACCTCCGCCGCACACTACAATATTATCTGAATTATCAAACTTCAGATCATAGAACACGTGTACATAATTATTAGGCTGGTAAGATCTGTACCACATCAGTATACCGCTGGATTCATACAATGCGATCCTGGAACTTCCTCCGATGCAGCAGACTATTTCGTTTCGGAAATCAATCTTCCTGAATCCCCAGGCTTCACTGTTATTTGAACTCCATATAAGGTTTCCCGAAGGTGAATATTTATTCAGAAACCCGGTGTTTGTAGAACCGCTTACATATAAATTTCCGGAAGGATCAGTATTTATAGCTCCCAGCAATGCTATGTTATCTCCCGGTCCGGCGATCGTGATCGAGAATAACATATTTCCCGAAGGATCTAATTTAGATATATTTATATCCGGTTCGGTACTGTCTGATTTGATGATTGAAGTAAAGTATACATTATCAGAATTATCAATAGCGATCATCGGTTCAAAATTGTAATAAGGATAATATCCTATTGAATCGCTCACTATGTATTTCCATTGTTCGGTCATAGCTTCATTATACTTTATCAGAATCGCCTGTCTGCTGTTATATCCCGTTACATAAATGTTTCCTTCGCTGTCTTCAGAGACTCTTCCCGAAGCGTCTTCACTGAATCCTTTCGAATCATAACTGCCTTCCCAGTTTGTAATACAAGATGAATTATATGACTTAACCAGCTGATCATAACTGTTAAGCTTCCGGAAAATTGTCCCGCATCCTACAGGATCACCGTTTATATCAAGAGATAGTGAAGTAATTCTTCCGTAACCTGTATTGTTAAAATCTCCTGATGAAAGCGAATCTCCTGATGAACTGAATTTTAAAATCTTCCCGATAGTCTTCGGATCTCTCATATAGCAAAGCACATTCATTTCATTTGATCCGTTTATTTTCACAAAGATATCATCACCGCTGTAAATATCTCCGTTGATAATCACTCTCGACCATATCGAATCTCCCGAAGGATTGTACTTTCCCATAATATAACCCGGAATGTATTCACCCGGATTGTCTGTCACATAAGGTATTAAGGATCCCGAATAATACAGATTTCCCGAATTATCAAGACCAAGAGTTTTAGAGTTCATTTTTCCTTTAATGTTCAATTTAATGTCACGCGACCAGACTGAATTTCCAGCACTGTCAATTTTTTGTAATCTCATGAACTGATTCGGTTCTTCATTTTTATCACCAAGTATATAGATCTCGTTGTTATTTCCGGTAACTACATTTTTGAAATTCAATTCCCTCTCATCTCCCTTATTCCCGTTCTTTGTCCATATACGGTTACCATTTCCGTCCAGCTTTATAAGCAGCGCAAGTGTACTGTAAACCTGATAAACCCTGCTGCCGGATATATATATATTATTCAATGAATCAATCGAAAATGAAGTAGCAGTCGATAATGTATCCGTATATCTGAACTGCCAAAGTATATTACCTGAATTATTAAGCTTGGCAACATTAATGTGAGGATTATCACCCTGCTCATTGAAAAGTATCAGCAGATCTCCGGAATGATCTTGTTTGAATTCCGAAATTGCATCCGAATTATTTGAAGAAGAATTGATTTTCTTTGTCCAGATGACAACTCCGTCAGGAGAATATTTCTGAACGAGTATATCGTAGCCGGTCACTTCATTCAGTATTCCGCCTGCAACAAAAATATTATCTGCATTATCGGTAATGATCCTGGAATAGCTGTATGATCCGTTTACTTTTTCGCGAAATGTCCTGAGCCATTGAGTTGAACCGGATGAGTTATATTTGATAAGAGTCGCATAAGATGTCAGATTATCCGAACTGTAACCGGCGGTAATCAAACCCCCGTCAGAAGTACTGACGGCATCCATGCAGTAATCCGATGCGCCGGCATTTCCATTAACTTTACGGACTGCCTCAAGAGTAGGATCAGCAAAACAATTCCTGAAAGAGAAGAGAATTTGAGAGAGTATCAGGGAGAGTATTAAAAAGAATAATTGCTTTTTCATATTTGTATTATAAAATTTTAAAAAATTTGTTTTTATAATTCCTTTATAGTCCGGACATTCCCTTCCTGCATACAATTTATTGAGTACTCAGAATAAGTGGGACTCGGCGTAAACAATTTATTAAAATATATCTTAACTTCAACCGTTATTTCTTTTCTGAAAAAATTTTTTCCGGATCTGTTTATATGATCAATTAAATCTTCGTTTTCAATCTTACTGAATTAAGAAATATCAAAAATGTCTCCGTCAAGCACTTACATCCGCTGAGTCCTTCGCACAAACTTTGCTCTAACTTTACAATATTTAAAGCGAAGTGACTCTGCGGCGACAACAAATTATAAACATTACTAATCATCTTTATTTGTTTGTTTATAAATTTCAATAGTCTCAACATCTTTTGTTTTTACTTCTTCTTCTACCTCTATATCCTCTTTTGTTTTTGCGAGAATTTTTGATTTTATACTAATTGAACTAACAACACTTTCAATTTGATTTTTATATTCTTCAAAAAATTTTTTCCTTACATTTGCTCTGATTGATAATTTTTGTGTGCCTGCTTTATTGAATATATAAAAACGGTATTCTATAAAACCTGCTTGTGTTTTAGGCTTTTTGGAAAACGTAGCCAAATTAGTATCAAGCATTTTAAATTCAGTTTTGAAATCTTCTGCATTATACTCTTTATTATCTTTGTCAGGATAAATGAAAATTGTCATAGTGCCTGGCTGTTCTGCACTAGAATCAGTTAGTACGACACCTTTAAATTCTCTTTCATTCTTGTTTTTATCTACTTTTCTCAGATCAGTAAATTGCCAGTTTATAGGATAACTCATTGTCAAATCTATATCATATTCAGAAGTATTTTCCGTTTGAGAACAACAATTTTTGTTTTGTGAAAAAAGAATAAAAAATATAATAAAATATATCTTATACATATTTAAAACTGGTCTTTTTTATTTTAAATTAATTAATTTTATAACTCAACTTTTTAGTTGTTACAGTTCTTGTTTAAAACAAAAGTTTTTAAATTATTATTTGAGAAGAATCATTTTACTCCCACAGAGTCCTTCGCACAAACTTTACTCTAACTTTACAATATTTAAAACGAAGTGACTCTGCGGAGACAACGAGACGAACATTCCGCCGCCACGAACCAACTTCTCCACATACTCTGCACTCTATACACTCCACACACTTATTTAAGCAGTATCATCTTCCTCACCTCACTGAAATCTCCTGACTCCAGTTTATAATAATATATACCGCTCGGATAGTTCGCCCCGTCAAATTGCACAGAATACTTCCCTGCAGGTTTGTTTTCATTAACCAGTACAGCAACCTCTATACCTAATGCATTATAAACTTTCAAAGAAACCAATCCCAATTCCGAAATCCCAAATTCCAAATTCGTAGTCGGGTTGAACGGATTCGGATAGTTTTGATACAGCTTAAATTCTTCAGGTACAATTCCCGCTATACTATTGACCGATACCAAAGTATCCGTATAATTTACCACTCTGAAATTATCAAAATAATAACCATCGCCCGGAACGCCGCCATCGGTAATAAAACTAAATCTGATCTTTACTTTTTGTCCGATATATGAATTGAGATTTATCTGTTCATTTTTCCAGTGTTCAATGCTTGTGTATGAAGGCTGTCCTGAAACAGTTCTTGTATATCTTCCCTGCATATTTGTCCATGTCGAACCGAAGTTTGTACTCACCTGTATTCTGAAATAATCATAAGTAGTTTCCATCGCCCATTTCATTGCAAATTCAATTCTCGGATTTGCGCTTCCGACAAGATTTATGGTATCATTTAATGTAAAAAATGAATTGGAATTATCCGCAGCATTACCGTATCTGGAATCGGAAAAATTCTTATTACCGTCATAAGGATCTATGAAAGTCGAATCTGCAAGAATTCCGGTTCCGGATTTACTCCAGTGTGAAGTTCCGTTTTCAGCATTGTCCGAATAGAGAATATTCGGCTTTCCAACATTTATTCTGATAGTATCCATGGAAGTAATTACACCTTCCTGTTTTACGGTAACATAAAATTTCATTTCATCCATTAAAGCAGCTGAAGAGGTGATCCCGAATTTAATAAGCTGTGATGAATTATCTTCAGATTGTCTGAAAGATATGCTGTCATAATCCGAATGAGTATTTACAGGTATAGCATTAGCATAATTAGTTGAAACGTCAATCGTAACATTCTTAGCTGTTCTGGAAAGACCCCGGTTCTTTAAAGTTATCTGCAAAAGGAGTGTATCATTTCTGCCTGCAAACCCGTTACCGGCAATTTTATAATTTCTGAAATCAGCAAACGCTCCGCTTACCCAGGAGAGGTATTTCATAGCATAGAGATTTTCACTTGCCACGGGAATTATTTCTGACTGTAAAGGCCAGAAGCCGCTGCCACCTACTTCCGGAGTCCAGCAGTATGTTCCCTGTGAATGAAGATAATCCCTGGTAGTTCCGCTGGAATAATAATCGAGCATCTCTTTTACCGTACCGTATAAATAATCATTTGAAGAAGCAAAGTCAGAAGAAAATTCGGAATATACTTCATATTTAATTGCAGTATCAGTATAACCGTAAGGATTCAGATATCTTCCGGCAACAGAGTGCATAGAAAAAGAAATTTTAGGATCGATAGTAGATAAAAAACTTTTTATAGCCTGTGTTTCAGGTTCAGATGCTGCCGATGGTCCTCTGTACGTTTCAGATGAAGGCGTACTACTTGAACCGGAATTCAGTCCCCATCCGTAATCATAATTCCTGTTGAGATCGACACCAAAACTACCACCGTTGTTGCGTCTGTTTTTTCTCCAGTTACCGCCTCCATTTGGATTTGTAGTCTGATTATATACATATCCGTCAACATTCACAACCGGCACAAAGAAAATTTCGCGGTTATTCAGAAGATAAGTTGCTTCGGGATTTATCCCGTAATTTTCCAGCAGCCAGTACATGTAATACATCATGGAAGCCATTGACTGCGGTTCGCGTGCGTGGTGAAGCGCATCAAAATAAACCTGCGCTTCTGTAGCAGATTCGTTTACATCCGGATTGTCTGAGATCTTAACGGCATAGATCTGTCTGTTTTCAACAGATAAACCAAGTGGAATTTTAGCCGTGATAAGATTCGGATACTGAATTCTCATAGAATCAAGTTTCTGAATGATCTCATTATAGGTATAATATCCGCCCATGCTGCCATAACCGAATCCCGTAACATTATCATTCTGAAGAGTAGTTATACTTTCCTGCATTTCCAAAACCGAAGGTATCTGCCGGTTATTATAAAATTCATCAAGATCCGGGATCTTCAATTCAAAACTCAATCCGGTTTTATATAATCTGTTTAATTCATACTGATTTAAAACCAGCTCGATGCCCTCATTAATATTCCCCTGATAATGCTCAACTGTAATGTCATTATTTTGCAGCAGCATGATATCCGAAGGATTGGTGATATTAATTTTTACAAGACTGTATTTATCTGTATTTTTATTCCCTGATTCCGGAGCGGAAGTTCCGAAAGCAAAAATGAAAAATGATGTTAAAAAAATGATTATTAAAAAATTAATATTTTTGATATTCATAATGGTATGGTTAAAAGAAAATTTTCAGAAGAATTGCAAGTAATTTTAAAAATAACTTTGTTTTTTATAAATTGTAATAATCAGAAAGAGTTATATTAAACAAAACTTACTTTTTTTAATTTCCATAATAAAGGATAATATATGAGTAATGATCCATTAAACAATTCAGTAGAAAGATTTTCAAACAGGGTAGAAAACTATATCAAATACAGACCGCACTATCCAAAGGAAATAATTACATTTCTTAACGAAGAATGCGGCTTTGATAAAACAAAAATTGTAGCTGATATAGGATCGGGACCCGGAATATCTTGTGAGAATTTTATTGAGAACGGAAATACCGTTTATGCAGTAGAGCCAAATGATGACATGCGCAAAGCTGCTGAAGAAATATTCAGAGATTCTGAAAGTTTTATCAGCATAAACGGAACAGCGGAAGCAACAACACTCGATAGTAATTTTGCTGATCTGATAATTGCAGGACAGGCATTTCACTGGTTTGATAAAGAAAAATGCAGGATTGAATTCAAAAGGATACTGAAAAATGATGGCTATGCGCTTCTGATGTGGAATGACAAGATCTCGTCGAATGATTTCATGAAAGATTATTATGAACTTATCAAAAAATTCGGAAAGGATTATGACAAGATAAATCATACCAATGTAGATGATGAAGTGATAGGGAAGTTTTTTTCGCCTTTGGAATTTAAAAAGAAATCCATACGCCATACTCATCCGCTTGATTATGCAGGACTCGAAGGCAGACTGCTTTCTTCGTCATACATTCCGCTTGAGGGAGATTCTTTTGAAATTATGATCAAAGAGTTAAAAGAAATGTTTGCGAAATATAGCGTGAATGGGAAAGTAGAAATGGAGTATCAGACGAACTTGTATTACGGGAAGATGAGCTGAACTGGTAAATTAAATTTTCTTTCACCACTAAGGCACAAAGGCACTAAGATTTTTTTGACTCTTAATCTCAAAGGTTTTAAGATTTATAAATTTTAGAGTTCAATTATATTTTATGATTTTTTGCTTTTAATTTTAGAACATGCCTCGATGAATAAATGAAAAATGAATTTTACTCAATGCTCAATACTTAATACTTAATACTTAATACTAAATACTAAATACTAAAAATTGTCCCTCACCAGCGGCAAACATATCGTAAAAGAGATCGAAGGCACACGATGCACGGTGCTTGAATCGGGCATACCGGAAGAGAGGATGGAATTTCTGAAGCATCTTATGGAGCTAAACGGCTATGAGGTCAGAGTCGAGAAAGATCCTCCGAAAGTGCAGAAAGCAATTCCGAAGGAAGTGCCAATAGTTGAGCCGGGTGCAGAGTCTAATTCTGAAAAGAATGACCTGCCGAAAGAAGAAATTAAAGAAGAACCCCTTCCCGATACATACACCATAGGTGTAACGCAGATCTCATTCAATCCGGTCATTGTGGTTTATCAGCGTATGCTACGCAATAAGAAAGGTCAGATCGTCACACCGCAGTATTATAATCAGGAGACGGATGACAGTCGCGGATGGTACTGGAAACATTCTTAATTACGAATTAGGAATTACGAATTAGGAATTTTTTAGCAGCAATTCGGTGTAATTGAACAAGTTACAAGTTACGAGTTTTAAGTTACGAGTTTCAATCTGCCTTGGCGGATTGAATTGCGGCTGAAGAATCAACTTTACTAAAAGCAAAAACCCTTCCTTTGTTTTGTCATTCCCGCGAAAGCGGGAATCTAGGATGTGAATAAATTCCTTACTGCTTAATCCAAGTACAATTTGAATAAACTATGTTTGACTTTCTTCGGGATAAAAGAATACGCAATCCCTACGGGATTGTATTGTTTTCTTTAAATTGCTACCGATACGTCTTCCCTACAGGAAGAATTTTTTAATTTGATACCGACATTGCGTCCCTACGGGACGGATCGTTTTTTGAATTTCAATGCTACCGACATTGCGTCCCTACGGGACGGATGGATCTTGCTTTGTATTGCTAACGACATTATGTCCCTGCGGGACATATCTTTCTTAAATTTAATACCGACTTTCTTTCATCAGAGATAGTTTTGAGATTGACATTAAATGAATGTGACTATGCATAGTATAATGACATATCAAAACATTAACTACTAACTACTAACTACTAACTACTAACTACTAACTACTAACTACTAACTACTAACTACTAACTACTAACTAC
>JAGQWH010000098.1 GCA_020437545.1 Ignavibacteriota bacterium | reverse complement strand
TTATATCTATTTTTAACTACTAACTACTAACTACTAACTACTAACTACTAACTACAAACTACTAACTACTAACGGCTTACCCCCGCATATATACCATCACAGCAGATATATCAGAAGGTCTTACACCTGAAATTCTCATTGCCTGTCCTATCGAATTCGGCCGGATCTTTTTAAGTTTTTCTCTTGCTTCTGTGGATAAAGACCTGATTTTATCGTATTTAAAGTCAACAGGTATTTTAATCTCCTCATTTTTAACAAAGTGGCTAATCTGTTCATCCTGTCTGTCTATATAGCCCTTATATTTTATTTCAATTTCGATCTGATTCATGGCTTCATCATTTTTCAGAATATTCTGTATAAGATCATTATCTTTATAACAATCCAGTTCGAGAAGTTCTTTCAGTTTTACTTCACTTCTTCTTATAAGATTTTTCAGAAATTCACCCTGAGATATCTCGCTTGAGTTAATTTTTCTCAGATATTTATTCACATATTTTTGATTAATAGTATTTGAATTCAGAAATTCGACTCCATTCCATATCAGATCGGCTTTTTCTTTCAGATCAAGTATCATATTTTCATCAATTAATCCAAGTTCATAGCCATACTTCATCAAACGAAGATCTGCATTATCCTGACGAAGAATAAGTCTGTATTCAGCACAGGAAGTAAACATTCTGTAAGGTTCATCCACTCCTTTTGTTATAAGATCATCAATTAAAACTCCAATGTAAGCTTCACTTCTTTTCAGAATAAAAGGTTCTTTTCCTTTAAGCTTCAGAACGGAATTTATTCCAGCCATTAAACCCTGAGCGGCAGCTTCTTCGTAGCCGGAAGTTCCGTTAATCTGACCTGCAGTATAGAGTCCCGATACCAGTTTGGTTTCCAGTGTAAGATCTATCTGATGAGTAGGGAAGAAATCATATTCTACTGCGTAACCTTGTTTTACAATGTTTACTTTTTCAAGACCGGGAATAGTCCTTGCCGCTTCTTGCTGAACGTCAATAGGAAGACTTGTAGAAAAGCCATTCATATAAATAGTATTTCCGGTAAGTGTTTCAGGTTCAAGAAAGATCTGATGTCTTGGTTTATCAGAAAATCTGGATATCTTATCTTCAATAGAAGGACAATATCTTGGACCAACACCTTTTATTCTTCCGGTGAACATAGGCGAATCTTCAAAGCCTGTTCTGAGAATCTCATGAGTCTGAGTATTTGTATGAGTAAGATAGCAATCGACTTGTTCCTGAAACGGAAAACCCTCCATTTTTTTTTGAGAAAATTGCTGTGGAATAGTATCACCGGTTTGAATTTCAGTTACAGAGAAATCTATAGTGCTCTTTTCCAATCTTGGAGGAGTACCTGTCTTAAGTCTTCCCGTTTCGAAACCTAAACTTCTCATATTTTCAGATAAACCGGTTGCTGCTTTCTCATCTATTCTGCCACCTGCTACATTTGTCTTTCCGGTATGCATTATAGCATTAAGAAAAGTCCCTGAAGTTATAATTACGGATTTGCAATCAATCTTTTCCCCATTTTCAGTAATAATACCACTAACAGTATATTTAAATTTTGAAAAATTTGAATCTTCAGAAAATATTTGTGATTTGTAATTTGAAATTTGTAATTCTTTCACCGTACCCTGAATAATCTCAATTCCTTCCTGCTCTTTTATAATCCTCGCAGCTTCCTGAGAATAAAGTTCTTTATCAGACTGACATCTTGGCGACCAGACAGCCGGTCCTTTTGAAGTATTCAGCATTTTAAACTGAATGCCGGTTCTGTCAGCTATAACTCCCATAATCCCACCGAGTGCATCAATTTCTCTGACGAGATGCCCCTTAGCAGTTCCGCCAATAGCCGGATTACAACTCATTCTGCCGATAGCATTTACGTCCATTGTAACAAGCCCAACTGTACAACCCATTCTCGCAGCTGCATAAGAAGCTTCAACTCCGGCATGACCTGCTCCGATAACTACTATATCAAAATATTTTTTCAAATAATTTTCTTTAAATATTTATGAATTTATTATAATTGTTTCTCAAGAAACAATTTATAAAAACAAGTAAAATCCCATAACAAGTTTTACTAATTTATATGTTCTTATAGTTGATGTAATTTCAAATTATTCCAAATTGTTTCTTGAGAAACATTTTGAAAATAAATTGTTAACTATTTGTTTAAAAACTGTTAATATTTATCATTAATAAAATAAATAACTGTTAATAAGTAAGATATTGCATAGAAATAGTGCTTAATTCAATTGTAAAAACTTAATAACTTTTTTAAAAACACAATAACTTATAAATTTTTCAGATAGTTAGCCCTGAATTTTTAAGTTAACTATTATTCTTCTTATACTGTATCAATAAATAAAATTGATAAAATCTGAATTTAAAAATCATTCCAGATTAAAATAAGTAAGGAATTTATCGAATCACAAAATACTCAGAATCATCCCAACTAAAAAGATAATTTTTTAATTACCGGACTGCATTGTAAATTTTTTTATAAGTTTAAATAAATTATTTTAAGGAAAATTAATTTAATGAAATCAAAGATCATACTTCTTTTTGCAATACTTGTTTTTGCCGGACTTACAATACTTCTTTCAATGGTCATAGAAAAAACGAAAACCTCACCTGACGATACTTCCGATACTAAAGATAAAAAGGAAATTAAAAATAAAACCTCTAAGAAAAAAACTTCTTCCGGTGCGCTGGAATCTATGCAATGGATAACTCAAGTCCGGGCTTATCCTGAAACTGATATTCCGGCTGATAAATTTTTTAAAGCTTTTGAATATTCAAAAAATAATTTACAGGCTGTAAATACCAAAGATGGTCTTGATCAATGGAGATCACTCGGTCCGGATAATATCGGGGGGAGAAGTCTGTGTGTGACTGTGCATCCGGTGGATACGGGTACAGTTTTTATTGGATCATCATCAGGAGGATTATGGAAATCCACTTCGGGCGGAACAGGCGCAGAGGCGTGGACGCTTGTAAACACCGGGTTTCCGAGTTCTGCCGTAAGTTCGATCGCAATTGATTCGGTAAATCCGAATGTAATGTATATTGGTACGGGTGAAAATTACGGATATGAATTTTCCGAAAACGGTCTTGATGTAAGAGTCACAAGAGGTATGTACGGAATCGGAATTTTGAAAACTACTGACGGCGGAAATACATGGACAAAATCTCTTGACTGGACGTATGATAATAAAAGGGGAGTATGGAAAGTACTTATCAATCCGAAAAATTCTTCAGTCCTGTATGCCGCTACGAGTGAAGGGATTTATAAATCTGTTAATGCCGGTATTAATTGGAATTTGCAACTGCCCTATAACATGGTAATGGATCTTGAAATTAATAAAAGCGATACGAGTATTCTGTATGCTTCTATTGGAAATCTCACGAATAATGTGCCGTTAACAAACAAAGGAATTTTTAAAACGACTAATGGAGGAACTAACTGGACTAAACTTTCAGGCGGGCTTCCTTCAAACTGGTCCGGTAAGGCTACAATTGAGTTATATAACGGTAATCAGAATTTTATATACGCAAGTATCCCTAATGATTTCTCCTATGTCGGTTATTATAAAAGTACAAACGGCGGAAGTAACTGGACTTCGGGAAGTACATCCGTTCCGATTGGTTCACAGGGCTGGTATAATAACGGACATTTTGTAAAATCAAATGATCCGAATGCAATTCTGGTAGGTACTATCAATGTCGAAAAATCCATTAACGGCGGAACGAGTTTTACTACAAAGTCTGACTGGTCTTTGTGGAATGAAGGTGCAGTTCCTCCCGGCGAACCTGAAGGTCCTGATGATTTTGTTCATGCTGATGTCCACTATTATACTGACAATCCAAAGGATCCTAATAAAATATACATAGCTGCTGACGGCGGACTTTACCGCTCTAATGATTTCGGAGAAACATATTATTCCTGTAACGGGGGATTCGTAACATCGCAGTTCTATGCATCTTTTGCTAATTCATATCAGGATTCAGTTTTTGCAATCGGCGGTTTGCAGGACAACAGGGCTGCTATTTATCAGGGTAATAATGCATGGTATAAAACTTTTTACGGAGACGGTATGAGTTGTGCCATTAATTCTCAGAACGATCAGATTTGCTATACTGAATATACTTACGGCGCGATCTCTAAATCTACCGACGGCGGACTTAACTGGTCCGGCGCTCAGCCACCGGGTGCAGGAAATCAGAATAATTACTGTTTTGTCACTCCTTTTGTCTGCTGCAATTCAAACCCAAATGTCTTATATGCCGGAGGAACATCAATATATAAATCGACTAACGGTGCTGGTTCATGGACTGGACCATACGGAACATCTGTGATCGGCGGAACAAAAATTCTTTCAATGGCAAATTCGAATTCTTCTGTTGACACAGTTTATTGCGGAGCCGTGAATGGAAAAATTTTCAGATCTGTTAATGCAGGTCTTAACTGGACAGACATTACTGACATTTCAGTTACACCGGACAGATATGCAACTGACATGACTTTAAATCCAAATAATTCCGGTGATATAGTAGTTACTTTCGGAGGATTCAATTCGGGTCATGTTTTCAGGGCTGTAAACGGCGGTTCTCTTTGGCAGGATATTTCGGGAAATCTTCCTGATGTGCCACACCACTGCGTAGTATTGGATCCGGTTTATACACAGAATATTTATGTAGGTAATGATCTCGGTGTATATGTTACAACTAACGGCGGCACAAACTGGCATGAATACAGATCCGGAATGCCGTACGCTCTTGTGTTTGATCTGACAGTTGTAAATGCCAACAGACAATTAAGAATAGCAACTTACGGAAACGGCATCTGGGAAAGAAAGCTTCTCGAAAATCCGGTATCTGTAAACACTATTGAAAATCAATCTCCCGGTAATTATAAATTAAATCAGAATTATCCGAATCCGTTCAATCCTAATACTGTCATAAGTTTTAGTATTCCTTCTGATTTAAACGGCGGAGCTAAGAATGTTAAACTGATGGTATATTCAATTAGCGGAAAGGAAGTAATGGAAGTTGTGAATCAGAAATTATCTTCCGGAAGTTATCAGTTTGATTTTAATGGAAATGGTTTGACGAGCGGAGTGTATTACTATAAACTGACAGTTTCAGACGGAAGCATAATTTATTCGGATACAAAAAGCATGATTTTATTAAAATAAATATATGAAAATGAAAACTAAATTCTTATTGATGTTAATTCTGGTCTGTATAATTAATACAGGATCTTTTGCACAGACAATGCAGGTAACAACAAAGAACATTACTGAAGAGGAAAAAGGCGGTAAATATTCAATAAAAATAGATTATCCTCAGGTGGATTTCGGACCGGATGCGCTTATGGGTGTTAGAGGAATTGCTGAGGATATCAATAGTTCACTGGACTCAATTGTAAAAAGCATAATTGACGAATTCGTGAAACAGGCTGCTGAAGTACCTGAAATAAAAGACCTTGATACGGAAAGCGAACTTGCAATAAACGGTATGGGATGGGTAAATAATAACATGCTGCTTTGTACTCAACTCATTAATTTTACTTACATTAAAGGTACTGCGCATCCTATGACAACTAATACAACATATAATTATACATCTGGCGGAGAAGGTCCTTTGAGTTTTTCATCTCTGTTCAGAAAAGATAAAGATTATTTAAATTACATTTCAACTATTTGCATAAAAGATCTTTCACAAAAATTGAATGATAAAGATGATGATAACACTGATATGATCCTTGATGGGGCTTCTGCCGATGAAAAAAACTTCGTTAACTGGTCGGTAAAAGATGATACTCTTATTATAATTTTTAATCCGTATCAGGTTGCGCCATATGTTTACGGGATGCAGAATGTAGGAATTCCGCTAAGCAGGTTAATGGAATACCTGGATCCGCAAGGTCCGTTGTCTTACATGTTCAGATAATCAATAAAGTCATCTGTATAAATATCTCTTTAACCAAGCAGGATCATAGATCACACAAAGTTCTATTTTAACCGATCAACCGATCAACCAATTAACTAATCAACCAATCAAAAGTGCCAGTGATGTTTTATATCAGGATTATTCTGATGATGGATCTTGATAGCAATAATACCTCCGGTAATCACAAATATAATTCCGATCAAAGAAGTGATTCCCGGGATGTGATCATAAATAATATAATCCAGAATTCCTGCAAAAATAACCACTGAAAAATTCAGCGGTGACAATTTTACAACCGGAACAAATCTGTAAGCATACTGAAGAAGATAAAGATAGCTGATAAAAAGAACTCCTGTAAGAATTGCATATACCCAGATCAAGAGCGGGGGATTGGACCAGTTTGCAATGGCAAAAGGAAGAGATAATACAAATGCAATGAGAGAATAATAAAATAAGATCGTAATAAATGATTCGGTCTTTGTGAGAATTCCAAGTGTAACAAATGTTACAGCCAGAGATATTCCGGCACACAAACCATATATATCACCTTCTTCAAAAAAATTTCCGTCAGTAGGATCAAGAATAAAAATTATACCGATAAATCCTAACAGTATTCCCCACCATATTTTCTTATCAATTTTATTTTTCAGCCATATCATTGTGAGTATAGGGATAAACAGCGGGGCAGTATTATTAAGCAGATTAGCGTTTACAAGCGGGATTTCGGAAACCGCCATTACAAAAAATGTAAATGCAAGTATTCCTGATAAGCCGCGGATAATATGATATTTTACTTTAGTTGTTCTGAGATCCCGGAATTTATTTTTAGATGCTATTAAAGTAATGATGATAAGACAGGTTAAATACTGTATGAAAATAACCCATTCTGTCGAAGCTCCGGCGGCAATTTCAAGTTTGACCAAAAGACTTACGGAAGCAAGAAAGAAAAAGCCTGTAAGAGTTGCAAAGACTGCTTTTAATGTATTTGAATTTTCATTGTTGATTTCTGTCATTAAGAATTTATTTAAAATATAATATCAGACTGTTTTATCTGACTTTTCAACAAACCTGTACATCAGTACACTGTCAATATAAGTATCATCTTCGAGTTTCATATCTTTCGGACATCTGCCTTCTTCTTTAAAGCCAAGCTTACGGTAAAGCTTTTGAGCATTTTCGTTGGTGGAAAATACAGCAAGAGTGATCTTCTCAATTAAATCAGTACTTTGCGCCCATTCAATTAATGTATTTATAAGGATCTCTCCTATACCCATGCGGCGGAATTCTTTAATAATGTAAACAGAAAATGAACCGGAGTGTTTTGTCCGTTTAAATCCTCCATTCTCAAAATCAAGATAACCCACGACCTTACCTTCAGTTTCGGCAACAATATATAGTGAACCATCCGATAACTCGTATTGTGCGATCTTTTCTTTTTCCGCTTTAGGTGTATAAAAAGTCTCTCCCGGTGTTCTGAGCATATAGAGCTTTTCATTAACGATTTTAAGGTTTACGTCTATGATCTGAACAGCATCTTTTGGGTGAGCATTTCTAATAATAACGTTAAGTCCGTTTTTTAACTGATAAGTTTCTTGTTCAATTAAACTCATGTAGTTATTAATTTAATGTATTATGTATTCTGATGTTGTGAAGAATTTAAAATGAATTTAAGAATTTCTTCTCTTCCGGAATCATTAAATTCATTTATAATTAAATCAGCTCCGGAAAGATCCTGCATATTAGTACCGTCATTTGTAAATCCAATACTTTTCATGCCGGCCGAATTAGCTGCATTGATGCCATTTGTTGAATCCTCAATTACATAAAAATGACCGGGGTTTAGATCAAAATGATCCGCAACTTTCAGAAAAATATCCGGAGAAGGTTTACCGTTTTCAACTTCCTCGCCGCTGATTATGAAATCAAAATTGTTTTTGATGTTAAGCTTATCCAGTACAAAATTTACATTATCCTTTGCTGATGAAGATGCAACGCTTAAGCTGACATTGTTTTTTTTAAGGATTCTGATCAGTTCATTGATTCCATCAACCGGTTTTGTGATGATATCCGAATCAAGGATCTCAAGCATTCTTTTTTTCTCTAGATGAATAAAATCACTGACTTCATTTTTGAGCTGATACTTTTCCTTAAGAAATTTCCACATTGGTACTGATGGCATGCCTACAAGAGCTTTGTATGTTTCATCATCCATATTTATTCCAAACTGATCAAACATCCTGAGATTCATTTCAAGGTATGCCGGTTCAGAATCGATCAGCACTCCGTCCATGTCAAAAATAACGGCTTTATCTGTCATTGATCATAATTCTGATTAATTAATGCAAATCGTAAATGATCCTGCCATTTACCATTTATCTTCAGATAATTTTTTGAATAACCTTCTCTGGTAAAATTCAATTTTTCCAGTACCCTTACAGATGCTGTATTGGAAGGAATAACATTTGCTTCGAGTCTGTGAAGTTTGATTTCCTGAAATGAAAAATCTATTATCTCTTTAATTGCTTCTGTTGCAATTCCTTTACCATTTTCATTTTCATCAACGCTGTATCCAAGAAAAGCGCTTTGCAGAATACCTCTTATAATATTTGATACGGCTATATTTCCAATGACCCTTTCAGGATCATCTTTTTTAAATATATTGTAACGGTATTCACTGCCGCTTTCTCTGAGATTTTTTTCGTATTCGAGTTTCCGTAACTGATATTCATAGGTATAATAATTTTTTTCATATTCCGGAATCCATGGTTTAAGGAATTTACTGTTCCTGTGATAAAACTCAAGTATTCCGGGAATATCAGCTTCGTTCAGTGTTTTTAATATCAGCCGGGGTGTCTCAATTCTTTCTGCCATTTAAAATAAACACTTAAAAATATTTACTTTTTAATATTTTCTTTCACTTGCAACTTCCATTGCTATTTGTTTTCCTTTGATAGTATTATTATCCATTACCTTAATTACTTTTTCCGAGTACTGCTTCGGAATCTCTACAAAACTGTATTTATCAAATATTGCTATCTCGCCGATTGCTTTTCCCGGAATACCGGATTCACCTGCAATTGCTCCCACGATATCATTTGGTTTTACTCTCTGATTCTTTCCTACGTTAATGAATAATCTGACCATATTTTCATCGCCCCCTCTTTTAAAGCTTCCTCTCGAATCACCACCGTCACGTCTTCCGCCTTTATCAAATTTTCCTTTCTTTTTAAATCTGCCTCCTCTGTCACCTCTGTCTCCGCGGTCACCTCTGTCTCCTCTGTCATCACGGCTGAATTTTTCTCTTTCAAAAGTATATTCGGCTACGGGAGCTTCTTCTTTATCTTTACCCATTACCATTTTTAAAAGAGCTGCAGCTATTTCAACTGAAGTGTAATCTTCATTTACAAGTCTGTCTATTACTGAACTGTATTTTGTCATGTCATCATCACTGTCCATTAATGCCTTTATATCATTGATCAGAGTATTGGTTCTTATCTCCTGTACATCTTTCATTGAAGGGATCGGAAGGGAAACGATCTTTGTCTTTGTATATCTTTCTATTTCCTTGATCGTCCTGAATTCTTTTCCGACTACGAATGTAAATGCCTGACCGGCTCTCCCTGCACGGGCAGTTCTTCCGATTCTGTGAACATAATACTCATCATCCTGCGGCATGTCATAATTGAATACAGCGTCAATGTCATCAACATCAATTCCTCTTGCGGCTACATCTGTTGCAACAAGAATCTCAAGTTTTCCGGATCTGAATTTTGCCATTACCCTGTCTCGCATTGTCTGTTTCAGATCACCGTGAAGTCCTTCTGCAGAGTAACCTCTTGCCTGAAGATGCGAAACGAGATCATCGACACTTCGTTTTCTGTTGCTGAATACCAGTGATAATTTCGGATTATGAATGTCTATTAATCGTGTCAGTACCTCAAGTTTCATACTGGGTTTTAATTCAATATAATACTGATTCACATTTGGTACAGTCACTTCTTTATGAACGACCTTAATGTGATCGGGACTGGTCAGATATTTTTTTGAAAGATCCAGTATCTGTTTTGGCATGGTAGCCGAGAACAATATTGTCTGTCTTTCTTCCGGTACCTGTTTAAGTATCATCTCAATATCATCCCGGAATCCCATATCAAGCATTTCATCAGCTTCATCGAGAACAACCATTTTGATTTCCTTAAGTTTTAATGTTGCCCTGTTTATATGATCTATTACTCTTCCCGGAGTACCGATCACGATCTGTACGCCTGAATTTATTGATCTGATCTGCCTGTCAATCGGTTGTCCTCCGTAGATCGGAACTATCTTGGCATTCTTTTTATATTTTAATAATTCACTTAACTCTTCAGAAACCTGAATAGCAAGCTCTCTTGTCGGGCATAAAACAATTGCCTGAACTTTTTTTGATGAAAAATCAATGGTTTCAATTATAGGTATTCCAAATGATGCAGTTTTTCCCGTACCCGTCTGTGCCTGACCAATAACATCTTTACCGCTTAATATAACCGGTATTGCCTGTGACTGAATCGGTGTGGCTTCTTCGAATCCCATATCAGTAATTGCGTGCAGTATGTCTTTTGACAGACCTAACTCTTCGAACTTTAATGTATACATTATATTTTTTTTAATTAAATTATTTGACTCTGTTTCTTTGTTACATTGTAAAAATATCAGCCCTGAACATATCACGGCGGATATTTACTGTTTTTATTTATAAAATGAATTTCGTTTTTTAATTTTTTATTTATAAAAGATTACTGGCAAGTTCAGCAAGCTCAGATCTCTCGCCTTTGAGAAGATTTATATGAGCATAGACCTTTTGACCTTTAAAATGTTCGATCAGATAGGAAAGACCATTTGAAAGTGAATCAAGATAAGGATGATCGATCTGATAGATATCTCCCGTAAATACAATTTTTGCGCCTTCACCTGCCCTTGTGATAATGGTTTTGATCTCATGCGGTGTAAGATTCTGAGCTTCATCCACTATGAAAAATATCCTCTGAAGACTTCTTCCTCTAATATAGCTCAGTGGTTCGATCACAAGTTTGTCGTCTTTTATAAGTTGAGTGATCTGCTGATATTGCTTATCAGACTCACCATACTGATCCTGAATCACTTTAATATTGTCCCAGAGAGGCTGCATGTATGGAGCTAACTTATCTTCGATGTCACCGGGAAGATATCCGATATCTTTATTGCTTAGCGGAACTACAGGTCTTGCAATATATATCTGTCTGTAATGCTTTTTTGACTGCAGTGCGGATGCAATTGCCAGCAGCGTTTTACCTGTACCCGCTTTACCGGTCATTGAGATCAGCGGAATATCATTATTTGTAAGCGCGTCAAGAGCAAATGTCTGTTCGGCATTCCGTGACTTTATACCATATACATCTATTTTATCTACTCTCCTCAGTATCTCTCTGAACGGATCAAAGTGCGCAAGTACCGAGCGGTTATTATTTCTAAGAATATAAAATTTGTTTGGCAGTATCTCGCCTTTGAGTTCTTTTTTTACTTCATCAAGTGTAACTTCAAACGGCGGCAGATATAATTTCTGCAGTATTTCATCATCAAAATTCTCAATAATTTCTTTTCCGCTGTATAACTCCTCTACATTATTGATCCTGTCAGTTGTATAATCTTCAGCCGGCAAACCCATTGCTTTCGTCTTCATCCGGAGATTCACATCTTTCGTAACGAGTATTACTAATCGTTTTTCATCAGTTTTCTGAACGTCTATTGCGCAGCTTAATATTCTGTGATCAGGAGTATCGTCAGTAAAGATTTCCCTTATCTCCTTACTCATTCCCCGGGAAATGGCGATCCTGACTTTTCCGAGTCCTTTACCGAGCGAGACTCCACCATTGAACAAAGCTGAGCCTGTCATGGTATCAAGAGTCCGCGCAAAATCACGGGCATTTAGATTTATTACCTGACTCCCTCTTTTGAAATGATCAAGCTCTTCGATCACCGTCAGAGGAATTACAATATCATTTTCTTTAAACTGAAATATACATGAAGAATCGTGAAGTATGACATTAGTATCCAGTACAAATACTTTAGAAGATTTTTTCGCCATTAAATAATTCGTTTGAAATGAACGATTAATATAACCTATATGTACAGGATAAGAAATGCAGGAATGAAAATCGTTATGATTTCATAATTTTGGCAAAACCGGGAAAAACAACTTTTTAAAATCAAATTTTTCAAAAAGGGCAGCAAATATTTTTAAAAACCCGCCTCCAGTCCAAATGACAATCTGTTGCTGACATCACCTTCGATCCTGTCATTTCCGCTTCCAATGCTTTTTACTCCTTCAAAATATGTCTCCGCATATTTTGCCGAGAGATTTATAAATGGAAACGGTCTGTACTTTATGACAACATACCAGCGCCTGCCTTCACCATATAATGGCAGATTTGACATGACTCCCTGTATGTCATTTTCAAATTCATATATCCGGCTGTCATAACTGTCAGTATTAAAGAAAATAAATCTAGTATCGAGTGTCATCCTTTTTACCGGAATTAATCTGATATCGGAGTAAAATAGATATCCTTTGTTACTTCCGGTAAAATTCCTGTATTCTACATTTACATATTCAAATCTGCTTCTGAATCTCAAATTATTTTTAATGTTAAAAATAAAACCTGTTCTTATATTTATCTGGTTTCTATTGACTATTGACTTTACTTCACGTCCTTCATTGTTAATATGCTTTTGTGTCTCTTCCTTATTCTCATTTTTGTATTTCAGATTAAGCAAGAGCTCTTTGGAAATTTTCCATTCCGCATTTGTCAGAAAATCATTTCCATTTACGGGTACAGGGTTAAAATAAGTTCGGTAAGGAAATTTATACTGGTCAAAGTAACTATTGATGATAAGTCCTTTCAAAGGTCTGAACAAGATACCTGCATATAATCCCCGTTCGTTGTAGGTTTCTCCCCGTTCACTGAACCCGAAAGAATGTACAGGTGTAAAATCCGCCGGATAATTTCTGTAAGAAATAATTACATTAGCAACATTTAAAAAAGTAAACATGATTCCGTTTACTGATGCAAGTGAATTTGCCTGTGACAAAGCAATCTCACCGAATAAATTCATGTTCTTAATGATAATATCATAATCAGCTCCGGTCACAGAGGCTTTATTTCCGGATATTTTGAAAAGATTGACAGAGGAATCCCGGATAATGTTTTTAGAAAATTTACTTTGCCAGTATGTAGCTCCGATTCTGAAACTTCCCTTTTCATATGTAACTCTGCCGCCTAATAATTTTTCTTTGGCGGAATTTTTTCTTTCTATTTCAGTAGATGTCCTGTGATAACCATCACTGTAAAAACTCTGAATATCCCCTGTAAGAATGTTTGAAGATGCATCAAAATAATTATCGGAATAGAATAAATTGATGTTAAAATGTCTGAGCTCACTCAAATTTATGTTTATTGCGCCTCCCCTGAAAAACTGTACTTCATTCACTGAACCATAACCTTTTAATCCTTTCCCTTTTTTCTTTACCGGATTAATAGCATCAGCTCCTTTTGAAAATGCCTGCAGAGTCCACATAGACAGACCCTGACCGAAGTTCAGTACATAATCACCGGCTATGATTTCTTTAATGTATCCGGAACTTTTCAAACCGGCAAAGCCTGAAATAAAGTCTGTAAGATTTTTTTCACCCGGATCTTTTTCAGTAGTAATATTTGCTTCAAGATCATATTTCAAAGCAGTATATTTAAAATTCAGCTGGTTATAAAATTTGACTCTTTTTCCTTCATACTTTCCGGAAAGAAAACCGGACTTTGGCTGCAGATCCTGAAGGAATCTGGAACGCAGCCGGCTTTTCAGTACAGACTTCCCGGACTGATTTTTATTGACCGCATTATAATTTTTACCTGAATAAAGATTTTTAAAAGTTTTCTTACTGACCTTTAAATAAATTTTTATTTTTTCATAAAGATCCTCTGAAATCCCCTCTACTTTTAGTAATTCTCTTTTTGATCTGAAATAACCGGCTTCATTCCGGAATTCCAGAATCTTTTTTGAAAGTATGGAATTTAGATAAGGTATGTTTTCGAGTTGGGACAGTGTAGCAGTAT
>JAGQWH010000097.1 GCA_020437545.1 Ignavibacteriota bacterium | reverse complement strand
TGCCAGAGACGGCGGCGGTGACCCTGATGCAAATCCAAGACTGAGACTTGCAATACAAACTGCAAAGCAAAGTAATATGCCGCAGGATAACATTACCCGTGCGATTAAAAAGGGAACAGGGGAACTCGAAGGAGTAAATTATGAAGAGATTACTTATGAGAGCTATGCACCGGGCGGTGTAGCCATTCTGATAGAATGTGTAACTGATAATAAGAACCGGACAGTAGCTGAGCTGAGACATCTGATTTCAAAGAAAAACGGAAACCTGGGTGAATCAGGTTCGGTAGCATGGATGTTTGAAAGGAAAGGAGTTGTAACAGTTGAAAAAGGCGATATAAAAGAAGATGATATTATGGAAGTAATACTTGAAGCCGGTGCAGAGGATCTGAAGAGTGATGATGAATTTTATGAGGTTGTATCAGCAATAGAGAATTTTGAAACTGTAAGGAAAGCGATTGAAGAGAAAGGTTATAAAATTGATAATGCATCTCTTCAGTATATTGCAAAAGATCTGGTGACAGTTGACGGAAAAAATGCAGAGGATGTGATCAAATGCATAGAAGCCATCGAAGAATATGACGATGTACAGAATGTATTTACAAACGCAGATTTTTCGGATGTTGAATAATAAATCATACTTTCGGTAAATAAAAAGATGAGAATAATCGGAATTGATCCGGGTACTGCTGTAACCGGAATTGGAATTATAGAATATGACAAGAAAGATTTCAGTCTTATTCATTTTGAAACAATAAATCTGAATCAGAAAAATTCAATTCCCGATAGATTGAAGATCATTTATGACAATTGTCTTTCTTGTATCAGAAAGTATAAACCGGATGAGTTTGCAATTGAAACAGCTTTTTACGGAAAGAATATACAGTCGACATTAAAATTAGGACAGGCAAGGGGAGTAGCCATTATTGCTGCATTGAACTCTGATCTGAAAATTTCAGAATATTCGCCGAGAGAGATAAAAAAATCAGTTACGGGAAACGGTGCTTCATCAAAAGAACAGGTTAAATACATGGTGAAAAGTATATTATCTGCAGGTAAGACTGATATCCCGGTTGACTCTTCGGATGCTTTAGCAATTGCAATATGCCATTCTTATCAACTTCAGAATTCATTTTCAAACAATACAGGAAAAACAAAGAGTAATACCTGGCATTCCTTCGTTCAGAAAAATCCGGATCGAATTTTAAAAAGCAACGTCGGGAGAAGCGGAATTTGATCTCATCTTTAAGGGGTAAGCTAATTTATAATAGTAATAATGAAATTATTCTTGACGTAAACGGAGTAGGTTATCAGATATTCATTTCCAAGTCAGTCAGGGAAAAGCTAACAGAATTAAATTCCGAATATTCTGTCATTACACATCTGGATGTAAAAGAGAATTCACTGCAGCTTTTTGGATTTATCAGTGAAAAAGAAAAAGAAGTATTTAAACTGCTGATATCTGTCAGCGGAATAGGACCCAAACTCGCTCATACTATTTTAACCCATTTATCATTTGAAGAAATAATCGGAATCATATCAGACAGTTCGGTTATGTCCGGGATAAAAATTCCCGGGATTGGAGTAAAGAAACTTGAGCTGATATCAATGACACTGAAAGATAAGATCTATAAGATCGGTACAGAAGCAGATTTCAGAACTGCTGATGTTTCATCTGTTCAATCAGGAGAATTCACCAGACTCGATGCGCTTAATGCACTAATGAATCTTGGTTATTTAAGAAATGAAGCGGAAAAACTGATAAGGGAAGTTCTGAAACAAAACGGAGACAAAAAACTGTCCACTGAAGAGATCATCAGAAAATCACTGGAATTTATTTCTAAATAAAATTTAAAATTTAATACAATAATGAATAACAATACATTAGTAGATATCTGGAGCAAAATAAGATTATTGATGAAGTCGCATCCCTGGCATGGAGTGCCGATAGGGGATAATTTTCCCGAAACAGTTACAGCGTATATTGAGATAGTTCCGACAGATACTGTAAAATATGAAATTGACAAACACAGTGGATTTCTGAAAGTTGACAGACCGCAAAAATATTCGAACATTTGTCCGACTCCATACGGATTTATACCTCAGACACTCTGCGGTAATAGTGTTGCAGATTACTGTATGGAGATGACAGGAAGAAAAGACATTGTAGGAGACAGCGATCCGCTTGATATCTGTGTTATAACTGAAAAAGTTTTGAATCACAGTAATATTCTCCTGCAGGCTATACCGATAGGCGGATTGAGAATGATTGATAATAATGAAGCTGATGATAAAATTATTGCAGTAATGAAAGATGATGCAATCTTCAGTGACTGGAAGGATATTTCACAATGTTCGGATTCATTTATAGAAAGATTAAGACATTATTTTCTGACATATAAGGATGCGCCGGGAAATGAAGGTAAAAGATGTGAAATAGTAAGCGTATATGGAATGGATGAAGCATATAAAGTTATTGACGCAAGCAACAAAGATTATCTTGAAAAATATTCAGACCTGCATAATCTTCTGAAAAGAGAAGAGCTCTGATACCTTATTTGCCGTATTTAATTATCTTTACTTTTTCTTCAGTGATAAGAGCGCTTTCCATAAGACCGGGAGTTTCAAAAAATTCTTTCAGCACTGCAATCTTTTCTTCAGTATCCACAATTTCTATTACAATGGGCAGGTCAGATGAGATTGCAAGCAGATCAGTAGATTTGATCTTACTAGCCTTACCAAAACCGGTCAGCCCTCTTAAAACCGTAACTCCGGCATAATGATTTTCCCTCAGATATTTTACTAAATAGTTGTAAAGATTTTTGCCGTCATATTTATCACTTTCTCCGACAAATATCCTGAGAAGAACTGCTGTTGATTCTTTCTGCATAATTTTATCTGTTGAATAATAATGCAAGTTCTCTGCCTAAATATACCGCCAACAGGCAAAGGAAAATATTTAAAAAAATATTCAGTCCAAAATACATATATTCTGAAAGCTCAGCCAGACGAAGTGATTCGTATGCAAAGGTTGACATTGTAGTAAATGCTCCGAGGAAACCGATAGTTGAAAAATCCCTGAACTCGGGAGAAATGTTTTTACCGCTTAATACCCCGTAAATTATAAATCCAAGAATAAAACTTCCTGTGACATTTACAACGAGAGTGCCTAATGGAAATGAAGTGAAAAAATTATTTATAAATCTGGCTAGTACAAATCGTAAAACAGCGCCGATAAAACCTCCGAGACCAATGTATATTAACTGCATTATTTTTTTTATACATTGAAAATAAATAAATTAATCTTCGGATTCAGTATTCTTGTTTTACTCTTTTAATCTGGTGAGATATAATTGTCTGAATGCGGATCTGATCTCGTCCCTTACTTCACGGTACTCTTCGAGTATCTTTTCTTTGCTTCCTTTTGCGTCTGCGGGATCGACAAAACTTATATGAAGATTGTTTTTGACTTCACCATTGAAAACAGGGCATATTTCTTTTGCGTTATCACATACTGTAATTACAAAATCAAATGACTGATCGGTAAATTCATTTATGTCTTTCGGTTTATGGGAAGAAATATCAATCCCGGCTTCTTTCATTACAGTTATGGAATTTGGATTTACTTCCTTTGCAGGATAAGTGCCGGCAGAGAATACCTGAAGTTCGGGTCCGAACTTTTTCAGAAATCCTTCTGCCATCTGACTTCTGCAGGAATTACCCGTACAAAGTATTAATATTTTTTTTGCCAAAATATTTTTAAATTTGCTTAATATAGTAATAATAATTTTAAATGTGTTTTAAATTTTGTTTAAATTTTAAAGTTGAAGGATACCATTTGGAAGTCATAAATTTGATATTAAAAAGGCCGTAAATCCAAGTCTGTACAAAAAAAGCTGAAATATTCTTTAAGAATTTAATTTATTCAGTCTCCAAAAATAAATTTTTTATATTTTTTACATTGACTATATTCTCAGAAATGAAAATAGATCTGAAAGATAATCCTGACGATATAAATTATATCAGCAGGGATTTTCCCATAAATTATAAGTATTCGGGAGAAAATGAAAGTTTTGATACTTTAAAAATTTTCATTAAACATTCTACTCTTAAAGAGATCGATGAATATTTATCGGGTGATCTCCAGAATGAATTAGGCGGTGTGGTTTTAGGTGATGTCTGCGCTAATTCTTCAGGTCAGAAATTCATTTTCATTGATAATCTTATCATAGCTAAACACAGTAACTCATCTCTTTCAAGACTCACTTTTACACACGATACCTGGGATTACATAAATCAGATTCAGGAAGAAGATTATCCTGACAGAAAGATCCTCGGCTGGTTTCATTCTCATCCGGGTCACACTGTTTTTCTGTCAAATTATGATATGTTCATTCATGAGAATTTCTTCAATATGGAATACATGGTAGCTTATGTATTTGACCCGACAATAAAAGAAAGAGGTTTTTTTTACTGGAAGGATGGAAAGATCATAAAAGCTGATGGTTATTATATTACAGATCCTGTAGAAAGTGAAATAGATGATGATTTCTCAAATGAACTTTTACCGGAAAGTAAGAATGATGAAATAGAATTAAATACAACAAAACCTTCTCCGGTTTCGGGTATAATATCAAAAAGAAAGAAACCTGAAATAAGAGGCGCTGTTCTCATAAGCCTTTTGTTCATTGCTTTACTTGTATTACTTTTTATGATCAATAATATCTATGAGATCAAGCAGAAAGCTTTGCTGAAAGATGAATACAGGAAAGATCTTGCGGAAATCAGGAATGAAAACAAGATCCTTACTGAAAGACTGAATAATCTGATCGAAGAATCGGAGATGAAAAAGGTAAATGCCTCCGGTATAAAATCAGAAGTAAAGGAAATTGCTGAATCCAAAAATGCAGAGAATGAGAAAAAAGAGGAAATAAAAGAAAAGAAACCGGATTTAGCAGATGTAAAAAATGAAGAGCAGGTGAAGAAAAATGAAAAGCCGGAAGAAAACAATAATACCCAGCAAAATAATAATTCAGATGAAGTGACAGTTTATAAAGTGAAAAGCGGTGATACACTCGAAAAGATCTCAAATCAATTTTTCAAAAGCAGAGATGGTATTGAAATTATAATGAAGAAAAATAATCTAAAGGATAAAGCATCTATTAAGATCGGACAGCAATTGCTGATACCGGTATCGTTGCAGTGATTTTTATAAAAATTACTTTTTGGAAATTAAAAAATATATAATTTAATGAGTCCCCGACAAAGAAGATTAGTATCAGATTTTAAAAAAATGAAAGAGGAATTCTCCAGTCATCCTTATATTTTTTTTGAATATGACGGAGATGATCTTCCGCCCGAAAGGTACATAGTTAAATTTAAAAATATAAAAGGTCTTAAATTAACAGAAAGTAAAACTGCTGATAAAAAGGAGCTTGAGATCATCAGGGAGCATAAGATCGAAATTTATCTGCATGCGGATTATCCGAGATTGAAACCCCAATGTAATATATTATCCGAAATTTTTCATCCGAACTTCAGAATGGCTTCGCCGAATGATATCTGTATAGGTGATTACTGGGCTTCCGGTGAGACTCTTGTTGATATTATTTATCAGATAGGGGATATGATCACTTATCAGAGTTATAATGTTACAAGTCCCCTGAACGGAATAGCAGCTAAGTGGGCAAAAGAAAATATTAATCTTTTCCCGGTTGACAATACAAACCTCAGGCAAGGTGAACTGGATATAATTTTTATTGACGAAGATCCTGTCATTAATCTATCTTAAGAATCCAAATTTTTTAATAATATGCTTCTCCCATTCAAAGAAAAATTTCCAATGCTTGGAAAGGGAAATTTCATTGCCGGTACTGCCGTAGTCATAGGTGATGTTGTATTAGGTGATGAAAGCAGCGTCTGGTTTAATTCGGTGATAAGAGGTGATGTAAATTTTATAAGAATCGGTAGCAGAACAAATATACAGGATGGGTGTATACTTCATGTTACAAATGGTAAATTCCCTTTGGTAATCGGGAATTATGTAACAGTAGGTCACAATGCGACAGTTCATGGGTGTACTGTAAAGGATAATGTTCTGATAGGAATGGGAGCAGTTGTACTCGATAATTCGCTGATAAATTCAAATTCAATTGTCGGGGCAGGATCGGTTGTAAAAGAGAATTTTACAATACCTGAAGGAGTACTGGCTGCAGGTGTTCCCGCAAAAATAATCAGAGATCTTACCAAACTGGAAATTGAAAAAATAGCTCAAAGCGCTGAGGGTTATGTTTCATATTCAAAAGAATATCTTGTCATAGAGAATGGAATAAAAAATGTATGAGATCTTTAGAAATTTGAGATTCTGGTGATGATACGACTGCATTAATATTTAATTTAAAATAAAAAAAATCCCGTAAAGTTTATTTACGGGATTTTTTATTTTTAAAAATTCAGATCTTACTTCAGCAGGATCATTTTTCTAATATCCGTGAATTCATTTGTTTTGATCCTGTAATAATAAATACCACTTGGGAAGTTTGCAGCATTAAAAGAATACTGGTAACTACCCGGAGCGAGTACCTGATTTACAAGACTGCTTATCTCTTTTCCTAACATATCATAAATAACAATTGAAGTGTTGGTAGATTTAGCAATATCAAATTTTATGTTGGTAACAGGATTGAAAGGATTCGGATAATTCTGATACAATGAGAATTTATCAGGTATCTGAGAATTATAATTAGTAATACCTACGTCAATAGTATCAAAAATTGCTTTCTGAAAAATAAAGCCGTTCATGGTAATATTCGCTACAGCATTAGGACCTGTGTATGAACCGCTTCCCGATCCTTCCCAGCTGCTGAAATAATAAGTCTTTCCGTTGTATGAAACCTGAACTGCGGAAAGTGTTATATCATTATTTGATGCGGAATCAAGAAAAGTTCCAGAACCATTTACAGTTACGGGAAGACCTGCCGGAACAACTGAACCCAGCAGTCTGTATTGTACTTTGAAATTTGCTGTGTAATTACTTGTTGCGGAATTTATGGTAACTGTCTGTGATTGATTACCGCCATTACTCCAGTTTTCAAATACATATCTGTTGTTACCAACTGTCTGAGGAGAAATCGCTTCAATTACATGGGAAGAATTAATATCCCATGAATAAAGACTGCTTGAAGTGTATTCAACTCCATCAACTTTATAAGAAAGCGAAGGTCTGTTATTTCCGACAGTTATATAATTTTTTCCGACAAGATAATTTGTAAAGGTCTTGTGTGTAACTCCATTACCGTTTGTACCGGTGAAAACTATCTGATACTCTCCTACAGGTACGCCTGCGGTGGAGGTAACTATTGCGTTTAAAGTTCCGGGGAATGTGCTGATCGTATTTCCACCTGTAAATTCTACGTTAATTCCGGGAGTTGCAGGAATGACCTGAGCCGTGAAAGTAACCGGCGAATTATAACCATCTGCGGTCTGCGGGATTTTAACTTCAAAATTTCCGCTTCCTGCTACACCATGTTCTATGACTTTAAATCCTGGCGATGAAACAAGATTAAAATCCCTTGTTACGTAAGCAGCATTTAAAATTTCAAATGGTCTGCCCTGAACAAATACCAGTGTTTCGATCAGATCAGGATTCCATGCAGGATCCATTGTGTATGTAAACTCCTGTGTTACTCTGTCGCCCGGTAAAAGAGTTAGTAAAGTACCGGAAGCATTCGGTAATAATTTTCTCATTACATAAGTGTAACTGGTTTCACCGTTTGTACCGTTGTAATAAACTACTTTTTCAACTACTGCAAATTGCAGAGTAGCATTCGGATTGCTTAAATAACCCTCACAATAAACATCAGCTTTAACAGTTACCTGATTTCCACTTGTGTTTTCAGTAACTACCAAAGAAACCGGGCTTAAAATGTCTGTTCTCTGATTATATGCATTCTGCAGTGCAGACTGTGAAGTTCCGACATTTATAACTCCGTCAAAAAACCAATCCGGAATGGAATTTACACCATATAAAGTTCTTCTGGCATTGTTATCGGTTGGGTTGATCAGATACATAGGATCATTTCCCGGTGCCGGCCAGTTCATATGGTAACTAATGTTGGTTAACTTATTAGGGTCAGCATTCTGAAGGAATGCATCAAGTGTAGGATTTGCTAAAGCACAGGGATAGCAGGTAGAACTTGTAAATCTCTCTACAAGGATCATCCTGTCTCCTGCATTTGCATTGTTAGTGTATAATGAAAAACACATTAACAAGACAAACAAAGATGAAATTATTTTTTTCATTTTTAATTTATTTAATTATTTATTTGTTTATTAAAGTATTGGGATACTTAAATTTAACTTATTTCTATTTAATTAACAGCATACTTTTGCTTTTCACGGAATTTCCGGATTCCAATCTGTAAAAATATATACCGCTTGATAATCCTTCTGCTCCGAAGGTGTATTCGTATGATCCGCTGTTTAGTTTATCGTTTACTAGCACATTTACTTCTTTACCGGACAAATCAAATACTGAAAGTTTTACTAAAGCATTGTTCTTAAGGACGAATTTAATTACAGTTGACGGATTAAAAGGATTTGGATAATTCTGATAGAGACTGAATTCTTCAGGCAGTTCCGAAGATGCAATATTTATTGAACTGACATCATCGTTTCTGTAAAAATACAATCCGCCTTTTATGTTTCCGACAAAAAGATCAGGATCGGTATCATTATCAATATCTACAAATTCAGGACAAGAATTGCTGTGAACATTTATTTGCTTATATTCGGTTGTCTGCAACACAAAAGCCGGTACGGACGGGCTTCCTTCATTACGGTAATAAGAAATCTGCCCGTTTTGTTTTCCGATAAACATATCATAATCACCGTCATTATCTATATCAAAAAATCTCGGAACACTTTCGTCTCCGGCATCTATATTTCCGTAATAATTTGTGACATAAACAAAATTAAAATTACCGGCTGATCCGGTATTTTCATAATAGATAAGTCTGCCGTTTGTTCCGCCCATAAACAGGTCAAGATCATTGTCATTATCAATATCAACAAAAGCAGGAGTGCTGCTCTGACCAAGATTCACAAGTCCTATTTCATAACCTCTTGCTTCAAGTGTAAAATTGAACTGGGTCGGAGTTCCGGTATTTCTGAAAAACCAGAGGGAATCTCTGATATAACTACCAAGGAGCATATCCATATCGCCGTCATTATCAAGATCTGCAAATGCCGGTGCGTAATTAAAGCTTTGAGATAGAATGGGCAGGGAATCAGTAATTAAATTATATGAAGGCTGGGTGCTTGTTCCTGTATTCTGATAAAATGAAATTGTAGAGTAATCATTTCCGATAAAGATATCTTTATCCCCGTCATTATCAATATCAGTAAAAGCAATGCTGCTGTTACCGCCTGCATCTACAAGCGTAAGATAATCATCAGTGATCCTCTGAAAGTTCGGATTCGAAGCGTTACCTGTATTTTCATAAAATGTAAAATTCTGTTTATTCTGTGACAGATATAAAACAGAAATAAACATATCTTTATCCCCGTCATTATCAATATCTACGAATCTTGTAGAATTGTATCCCTGTGAAATATAAGATGAATTAGCCGGGTAAGTAGAATCAATAATCGCTACTGCCGGATCAGAAGGTGTTCCTGTATTTTCAATAAAATAAATGCCTTTGGAAAACAGGTCACCCCAGAAAAGGTCAAAGTCATTGTCATTATCAATATCAGTAAATTCGAGTGAGTTTGCTCCGTGTCTGTTGTTGAATGCGGGAGAGATAATGATCAGATCTTCCCACAGGTCTGTAATATATTTTAAACTGAAATTACCTGGTGTACCGATATTTTCATAATAAGTAATTGTTCCGAGAGACTGCCCGGTAAAAAAGTCTTTATCTCCGTCATTATCAATATCACAAAATGAAGGAACACAGTTTGATTCACTGTAGATAACTGTATCAGAATTGGTTCTTAATTCGGAAATGACAAGCTTTAAATTCGGTGAAGAAGCATTACCGTCATTTCTGTAATATTTAACTGTCTGAAGTTCACCGCCTGTAAACAGATCCAAGTCATTATCATTATCTATATCAACAAAATAAAACCAGTTCTTGAAATAAAGATTCTGAAATTTCCGTGTAATCAATTTATAAGAAGCATTTTGCGGAGTTCCGATATTCTGATAATAATACAGTGAAGTGTCAGAATCAAATGTAAACAGGTCAAGATCCGAATCTCCGTCAATATCGATAAACTGGAATCTTGCATTATTTACGCCACCGTTGAAGGGGGCAGGTGAATGATTTCCATTTATGTTAAAATTGATTCCGTCAAACTGCTGAATTAGATTTTGTGAAAAGGAAAGCCCTGCAAAAAGAAGGATTATTGCGGTAAATATTATTTTCAAATTCTGATTATTATTTGATTTAAAGAATTGAATCTTAAATAAAGCTGAAAATTCAGATTGTAGTTTGATTATCAGTTTGTAATGCCGTCATTAAATTTGTATCTGCTGCTGATAGATACAGGTAATTTACCTTTAAACTTAATAGTTCCATAGAAAGAATCAATTGCCGAATCAATGGAAGATTCGGCATCGGCATAAGCGCATATATAAGAGCTGACATCGGGAAATCCCTGTATCAGATAAGGATTTCCAAAAGATATAACTACTACTTTTTTTCCGGTTTGAATTAATGAATTTATAAGAGATACCTGAGATTCCGGAAGACCTACAGTACCTGTATTTATTTTGACCTTTGCATAAATAGGAACGACAATCACGTCATAATTGGATGCATCTGCAACCAATTCACCTGTACCGCTCAGATTTCCGCTCAGATCATAATATGAATAGGATTTGAATTTATTGAATACATTAAACCGGTTAAGAAAATAATCAGAATTTGCTTTTTCATTTCCATTATTCAAAGATACTATCAGACAGGTCTGTTCAGATGCGTTATTAAAAGGAACAATATTTCCTTCATTTTTGACAAGCGTTAAAGACTCATCAGCGATCTGTTTAGATATTTTTTTTGCATTATCTGAATTAACTATTTCGGAAACTTTGTTTACATCTGTAAACTTATTCTGATTTAATTTAAGCCAGTTCTTTGCATTAAGGATTTTTCTGACAGCGTTGTCAATTACTTCTTCCGGGATGGATCCGTTATTAACTGCATTTTCTATGGCTGTAATTGTCTTGGATTCGCCCTGAGGCATCAGTATCAGATCGACTCCTGCGTTTGCACATCTTAAAGCAACATCATTGGTTGAAAAATGTTTGACTACACCGGCCATATTCAGAGCATCAGTTACAACTAATCCGTTGAATTTCATATCATCGATAAGAAGGCCGTTAATGATGTTTCCTGATAATGAAGCGGGTACGTTTGATTCATTGTCCAGAGACGGGAGTGAAAGATGCGCTATCATGACTGACATTACATTATTCTTAATCGCACTTTTGAAAGGGATAAGCTCAATACTATTAAGTCTCTCCATGTCAAAATTCAAAACAGGAAGATCGCTGTGAGAATCAATATCCGTATCACCGTGACCAGGGAAATGTTTTGCTGTTGCTATCACATTCCCATCCTGCAACCCTTTTATAAATGCATCACCCATCATTGAAACTAATTCAGGATCTTCTCCATAAGAACGCACATTGATGATTGGATTATCCGAATTGTTATTTATATCTACTACCGGTGCATAATTCTGCCCGATACCGATTGCTCTGCATTCTTTTGCGATCTGAAGTCCCATCTGATAAGCAAGGTCAGGATTACGCGTTGCGCCTAAAGCCATACTGCTCGGAAACAAACTTCCGTCATCAAGACGCATTTTTGTTCCTCTTTCAAAATCTGCTGACATAAGAAGCGGTGTTTCGGCTAAGTCCTGAAGACTGTTGATAAGTTCAGCTTCCTGAACTGCATTTCCTTTAAAAAATATAACTCCGCCAACTTTTTCATTTACAACAAGATTTGAAAGTCTCTGATATTCTGACGAATTTTCACTTAAAGAATATCCATCTGAATATGTAATGATCATCTGTCCGATCTTTTCTCTTAATGACATGGATCTGAGTTTATTCTCTGTCCATTCATTCCGTTCATTAAAAATATTTTGATTACCGGTAATAATATTATTTTTTTTGTCCGGACTTTTTTCATCATTAATTTTATCTGTGCCTGTAAAAAATATAAAGGTTACAGTTGCCACTAATATCAGTGTGATCGGAAGATATTTTTTCATTCTTGAATTTTTAATTTTTTAATTTTATTTATCCTTGCCTGCGTTATTTTCTTTTTCGATCTTTTCGGTCATGGTTGTAAAGAACTTCATTATCTCCAGCGGAAGCGGAATAATCAGAGTTGAATTTTTCTCTGCAGCTATCTCTGTCATTACCTGTAAATATCTTAACTGCAATGCGCTCTGAGAACTACCGAGAATATCTGCAGCTTCCGTAAGCTTCTGAGCTGACATGAATTCACCTTCTGAATTAATGATCTTTGCGCGTTTGTCTCTTTCAGCTTCAGCCTGTCGTGACATAGCCCTGATCATTTCCTGAGGCAGATCTACATTCTTAAGCTCTACATTCATAACCTGAATTCCCCATGGCTCGGTTTCGCGGTCAATGAGTTCTTTTAGCTTACTGTTTACCAGTTCCCTGTGAGCAAGAAGATCATCAAGATCACCCTGACCTGTAACTGTCCGTAAAGTCGTCTGTGAAATAAGTGAAGTAGCATACATATAATCTTCAACCTGTATGATAGCTTTGTTCGGATCCACTACTCTGAAATAAACTACAGCATTTACCTTCACAGAAACATTATCTTTTGTGATAATATCCTGCGGCGGTACGTCAAGAGCAATTGTCCTCATCCCGAGTTTCATCATTCTGTCAAGGATCGGAATAAGAATAATCAGTCCGGGACCTTTTACCGCAGAGAACTTACCGAGTCTGAATATAACACCTCTCTCATATTCATTCAGAACTCTGAACGAACGAAGGATCATTATAATAAAAATAAATCCAAGGATCCCACCGAATCCTACGAGTAAACCTGCAAATGCTTCCATTTTTTTGGTATTAAGTATTAGGTATTAAGTATTAAGTATTAAGTATTGTGTATTGAGTATTGAGTATTGTGTATTTATACATTTTTAGATTATAAAACTTTGATTGTCAGTCTTTGAATTTTTTTAATAGAATATATCTACTAACTATTAACTACTAACTACTAACTATAAATTTCCTCATACTCGTTTTTAAATTTCAACAGCTTTTCTTCAATAGGTTTATATTCATAATACTGCATAAGCTCTAATCTGAATTTACTTACATCCCTAAGATCTCTTAAATATCCTGAGTAGTGTTTTCGGAATTCCATTGTTCCGAGTCTTTCTCCTTTTAAATCAACTGCAAGTTTCAGATGTTCAATACATATATCAATTCTTTCTTCCAGTGATGGTTCCGGTTCGTGATAACCATTTTCCATAAAAAATTTTGATTGTCTGAATATCCATGGATTTGAAATAGCAGACTGACCCAGCATTACAGCATCAGGTTCAAAATTATCAAATGCAAACTTTACATCTTCGGGAGTTTTAACATTTCCGTTCAATACAACAGGGATCTGTACTCCTGCATCCTTGATCCTTTTGATCCAGCTCCAGTCAGCTTCGCCTTTGTTACCCTGATGTCTGAGACGGCAGTGAACAGTCAGAGCTTTTATTCCAACTTTTTCAAGAATCTTTGCAACTTCTACTATAACTATTGAATTTTCATCCCAGCCAAGTCTTGTCTTAAGAGTAACCGGAACATTCACATTTGTAAGAACCTTTTCAGCTATACGCGCCATTTTAGGAATATCCTTTAATAAACCTGCGCCGGCGCCTCTCATTGCAACATCCTTTACCCAGCAACCGCAGTTGATATCTATAAAATCAGGATTCACACTTTCGGAAATTTTAGCTGCCTCTACCAATACATCTTCATTTCCTCCGAATATCTGAATTGCTACAGGTCGTTCTTCTTCATAAAAAAACAGCTTTGCCCGTGCTTTTCGCGCATCACGAATAAGACCTTCAGCAGAAATAAATTCAGTATAAACAATATCCGCGCCGAGCCTTTTACAGATCAATCTGAAAGGGGGTTCGGTTACATCCTCCATGGGAGCGAGAAGGATCTTGTTTTTGAATATTTTTGCGAATTCGGACAATTTAAGTTGAAAGTTAAAAGTTAAAAGTTAAAAGTTAAAAGTTGAAAGTTGAAAGTTGAAAGTTGAAAGTTAATAAAGTTTAGTATAGTGCATTAAATTTTTCTAAAGTTAAACAAAGTAAGATTAATTAGAAATTTAATTTTGAAGAATATTTAAGATTTATGATCAACTCTTTCCAAAACGTTTTATAATATTATAGAATAAAT
>JAGQWH010000096.1 GCA_020437545.1 Ignavibacteriota bacterium | reverse complement strand
GGGATTTTATCCGAACTTATATTTACCTGAACTGATAGAATTATTTTCTGGACTATACAATGTAAATGTTGATCCGATGGAAATGCTGAAGATGGTGGATCTGCAGGAGAAAGCCAAAGCAAAATTCAAGGAGCTTTCGGGCGGACAGAAGCAAAGATTCTCGATCTGCACGACACTCATCAATGATCCGAAAATTATTTTTCTTGATGAACCGACTACCGGCCTCGATCCGCAGGCAAGAAGAAATCTCTGGGAACTTATACAAACAATCAAATCGAATGGAACGACCATTATGCTTACGACCCATTACATGGATGAAGCTGAAGTTTTATGTGACAGGGTTGGGATCATTGATAACGGAAAGATACTTACGATAGATACTCCTGATAATCTGATAGATGATCTTATAAGTAAAGGGTTTGAAAGACCTAAAATGATGAAGCTAGCGACTCTCGAGGATGTGTTTCTGAATCTAACGGGACATGGTCTTAGAGAGAGTTAGTAAATCAATTACAAATTACAAATTACAATCCGCGGAGGCGAAACAAATTACGAGTTACAAGTTTCGAGTTACGATTTATATTTGAATACCTAATACTTAATACTTAATACCTAATACTTTTGAACAAATACAGTCAACTAAAAGCAATGCTTGCGATCACCAAGGCAAGTCTGCGTGCATTATTGAGAAATCCATCTGCTGTTGTATTTAATCTTATATTTCCATTGATATTTATTGTTGTATTTGGGTTTATCAGTGGCGGAAGTTTCAGGATCGATATCGCATTAGAAGAGGGATCGGATATGAATAATCCTGTTATTGAGAATCTGGAAAAAATTAGTTCTATTAAGATTATCAAAGGTAAACCTGATTCTGAAATGTTATCAGAACTAGAGAAAGGCAGAGTGGATGCAATAATAGGTTTAGAAAAAAACGAGAATGGTATTGTAATTATAAATCTGAAAACAACAAAAGCATCGCCTGAGAGAGGCAGGATCTTTAAGATGATGCTCAATGAGATCATTGACAAGCAGAATCTTGCAATGACAAAAAGCGAGTTACCGCAGGTTCCGATGACTGAGTTAAAAGAGGAAGTTGTAGAAGGTCGAAAGTTTAAGACAATTGATTTCATACTTCCCGGACAGCTCGGGTTTTCATTGCTTAGCGCCGGAGTTTTCGGAACAGCTTTTATTTTTATAAGCTTACGGCAGACACTGGTCATAAAAAGATTTTTCGCCACACCGATCAACAAGACCTACATACTTTTAGGTGAGTCATTAAGCAGACTGATATTTTCTATGTTCAGTTCGGTTATAATCATACTGATAGGAACATTCTTCTTTGGTTTTACTCTTGTAAATGGATTTGTCACTTTTATCAATATGATGATCCTGTCTATCATTGCACTTATCGTCTTTCTGGGATTCGGATTTGTTGTATCCGGAATAGCAAAGAATGAAAGTGCCGTTCCGCCGATTGCTAATCTTATTACTCTCCCGCAGTTTTTACTTGCCGGAACATTCTTTCCCATCTCAAATTTTCCCGACTGGCTGCAGCCTGTCAGCAGGATACTTCCGCTTACATATCTGAATGAAGCATTAAGAAAAGTCTCATTTGAAGGAGCAAGTTTACTGGATGTGCGTTATGATATTTTAATAATGCTGATATGGGGAGTAGTTGTTTATGCTATTGCAGTGAAGGTTTTTAAGTGGGAAGGGGAATGATTTTAGATTTGGGATTTGGGATGTTGGATTTGGAATTTATTTTTTTAATTTCTTAATGATTAACTTCACCCCAAGTGTTAAAGAATCAAACCCTTAGAAATTAAAAAACTTTTCTTTTTGAAAAGGATTTTATTATTTTATAAACGCATTTACATATCCAAATAAATAATAAAAAAGTAGTAAATCATGTTAACAAAAGAAAAAATTCAAAAGACTATTCAAAGTTTACCGGAAAATCCTGAAATAGAACTTGTAATAGAAAAATTATTATTACTTGATAAGATTGAACAAGGGATAAAAGATGTAAATGAAGGGAATGTATATACAGGAGAAAAGGTCAGAGATAAATTAGGAAAATGGTTAAAGTAATATGGACCAGGCGCGCACTAAATGATTTAGAGGAAATTGGAGATTACATTTCTAAAGATTCTTTTCAGTATGCTCGTCTTACTTTAAGTAAATTAGTTGATACAGATTTGTTACTTTCAGAGAATCCAATGATTGGCAGAACTGTTCCGGAATTAAATGACAAAAGCATAAGGGAAATTATAAAAGGAAGTTACAGAATAATTTATCAAATGAAAAATTCAAACTGTGTTGAAATTTTAACCGTATTTCATAGTTCAAGATTATTAAATGAAAAAGATTTTTAGACTTTTCTTAAATAATTTCAAATCCATTCCAGATTCTAATTATCTGATACTATATCTGAATCCAAAATAAAACTCTCTGCCGCTTGTCGGTCCCCAGATGTAAGATGTGTCAAAGTATGGTCCGAAAGGATCTTCTGCTGCGATTATCGGAAACTCCTGTGTAAAGTTAAGAATGTTTTCCACTCCGGCATAGACTTCAAAAAAATCAAAAAATTTATTGAACTGAGCATTGATCATTGTATAGGATTCAGATTCTGTAGGTCTCTGATATAATATGGGATTTGAAGCTGTTGAAGGTAATTGCTGAACACCAAACCATTGTAATCCTGAAGAGACACTCCATGAATCTGTTGTATAAGAAAAAGACGAAAAAAATCTGTGAGTGGAATTAAACGGCTGCTGATAGAAAACTCCGTTATTTTCATACTGAAGATCAATGAGTTTATAAGCAAGCTTAACATCCAGATATCTCATGAAATTTATATTGGCTTCAGACTGAAATACATTTGAAAATGCTGATCCGTTAAGATTTGCAAAAACAACTTCAGATGGATTTACATTATAATCAGGAATTATCTTATTACTGAAGAAGGTTCTGTAATAATCAAGATTCAGACTTCCGGCAAACTGACCTAAGTTAAAATAGTATAAAATATCGGCACCGTAATTTATAACTCTTTCAGGATCCAGCTCTTCCGCTATTATAATATTTCTTGAGCTTGCAAGAAGATTTGAATTATCAATGAAGACATCCGCTGTTCTGAAACCTGTACCGGCAGAAAATCTGAATACCAGTTCATCCTCAGGCTGATATCTCAAGAGAACTCTCGGAGTGAATACAAGTCCGTATTCATTATGCAGATCAAATCTGACGCCTGTCATCAGTGAAGCCTTATCATCAAATAAACTCATAGATTTTTCCGCAAAGATACCTGGAATTGATTCCATGGTCAGGTAATTGCCGGAATAAGTTTTGGATGTTGAATCAAGATACTTAATGTTTTCATCAATGCTTAAATACTTATAACTTAATCCCGTTTTAAAAACGATCTGATCAAAAGCTTCGAATTCATAAAATCCCATTGCAACAAAATTTGACTGAGATGCATCATACTTTGTGATCCCGTAATATGAATTCTGATCATAATAATTTGCATTCATATAAAGCTTTACACCTTTTGTAGCATCAATGGTCTTCGAATAATTAAAATAACCGTCAACGGAATTAATTTTTGCAGACTGTCCGTAGATCAGATCGCTGCCGGCATTTAAATCCGGATTGTATCCGGTCTGACCCCCGACTCTTTGTTCATTCCAGTATCTTCCTGCCAGATTGATCTGACTTCTGTTTTTTTCATCATTAAAATTCCATTTATTAAAAAGCATATATCTTGTTATAAGAGGATTATCAAGAAATCCGTCATTGTTTTCATCCATTCTGAGAGATTCCTGTGCTGTATTCAATGTGAGTATTGTATTTACATTTTTATTGAGCTGATTTGTAAGATTCATATTCAACTGTTTTTCGAGCATACTGTTCATAAAACCATTTACAAGGAATCTGTCCGAGTTGTCATAATTTTTCAGAAGTACATTCATTATACCGCTTATTGATTCATAACCCTGAAGAACAGAATTCGAGCCTTTTGAGATTGTGATCCTGTCGATCGATGTTCCCGGAAAACTGCTCACACCGTATTTCACATTCAGTCCGTTCATCAACGGCATATTGTCTACAAGTATCTGAGTGTAAACACCTTCAAGACCGAGTAATTTTAATTCTTTACTATCAGTAATGATATCAGTGACAGCAACTTCCACTGAAGAGTTTTTTCCGAAGCAACCGGAAAGATCACAGCAGGCGTCTTTAACCAGTTCCTGAGAAGTGATAACCTCAGTCTTTGCATTGTCATTGCTGATGAAAGTCGAACTTTGTCTGTCTTCAACTTCAATGGTTTCAGTAGTAGCGTTTTGTGACAAGACAATTTCCAGATATTCTTTTCCTTCTGTATTAATAGTATCTTTTTTAAAGCCGATATATGAAACGATGATCCTGAGATCAGTAATACCTTCTTTTGAAATTTCAAAAGTTCCGTCTTCTTCTGTCGCAGTACCTTTAGTTGTATTAATCCATTTAAGTACAGCTCCGTCGAGAGGCTCTGTCCTTTTTCCGGATTCACCTTTGACGATACCTGTAAGACTCTGTCCAAAAGAAATCTCCATTGAACAGAGTACAAGTATAATTACAAATAATATTTTTTTGAATACTTTACCCATTTATTAAAATATTATTTTTATTTTTTATAATTACTCAGATAGGTATCAGAATCAGATGTAAATTTTTCTTTACAGCCTTCACTGCAGAAATAATATTTTGTACCGTCAGTTATTTCGGAGATATCTGCTTTTGCATCACCCTCATCACATACAGGACACCATAGTCCTTCGCTGCCCAGATATTTAGCCGGATTTTTCTTGAATGACTTTTCACAGCCTTCGCAGCAAAAGGTAATTTCCTTGTTAAGATAAACATACTTTACACCACTACCTTCAATAGTCTCTCCGCTGACAATGCATAATTCTTTAGAGACTGTCTCTGTTGAATCGGAAGCGCCGTATTTTGAAAAGGTATTGTTGTTTGATGAAATTAAAATTGCGCATGTAAAAAGTGACAATAAAATGAATTTTTTCATAATGATTTTATTTGGTTTAAGTTTTTAATAATGTTTGTAAATGTAACAGGTCACTTCCTCAGGTAAATAATAGAAGAAGTAAAGTTAATGAAACTGAGCGGATACCCGGATTTCTAAATTCTCAGGATTGTTTTGGATTGATCTTGCTGGATGGAACTGTGAGAGATTTCAGGAACAGAAATTCTGTCATTTAAAAATTTGGCAGAAGAGTATTGAATTATATCTTTAGATATAAACTTGTAAACGTTTAATGTAAATGGAGTAACAGCTTGATTTTCAATCTGAAAGGTCTGAGTGAATTCACAGCAACCGGATTTTTTAACAGATTCTACCGGCGCAGAATTATCAGTGGCAGAATTTTCATCGCAGCATACAGTCTTGCAGCAGTTGTCAGATATACAAAAAGTCGAAATACCGGAAATACCCGAAAGCGAGAATGCGAGTAAAAGACAGACTGTAATTATATTTTTTAGATATGATTTTTTCACTATGCAAAACTAATTGTTTTGATGTTAAATTAAAAGGGAGGATGATCATCCCATGGTTCTACTTTTCCAACTATATATGAATCCCTTTCATTGATAATTGCATCGGTCACTCCGTTACTGATCTCGGTATTGGTAAGCCACCTGGTTGATTCATCATCAATTACAAATCCCAGAATTATTTTCTTATATTTAAGATTTACAAAACGCTCAAATGTGAATTTAATATCCGGTATTGTTTTTTCCGGATCAGTCTCTTCACAGCCCAGCACATGAAAATATTTACATTTTATGCTCTGATCATTCAGGACATCTGCAATGATGTACGGCGCTTCGGGAGCGGTAGAATGTATCCAGCATACGGCAGTTTCTATTTCACCGTAATTATCAATTGCAGATCTGAGTCTTTCTTCAAGACTGTAATAATCAGTGTAATCAACTTTTACCGGATTAATAAAACCGTGTTCTGATTTAGATTCAATAAGCTTGTTAAGTCCTGCGGGATTCCGGGCAATGACTGAAACAGTATAGCCGTGCTGAGTAAAATAATCCGTAACCCCTGCAAGCATTCCCGTGCCGCCGACTATCAATGCGTGTGGCATATTTCTTATTTATTAAATGATTCATAAAATGTATAAAATTACAATAAGATGCAAAGACACACTGAATACTTTTATATTCTATCTTATAATATATATTTTTTAATTATCTCTTTGGTGAAAAAGAAAATTTGAATTTTAACAGATTACCATAGAGGTAATTTTTTCTGAATGAAACATTCAATATTTTGATAATACCTGATTAAATTGTGATCGGCACAGAGAACTGATTGATAATAGCTTACTGAACTTTTTGTTTGCTAACCGTAAGTAATATATTTAAAATTAATTTTGATAAAATACTTATGAAAATGCGGGAAAATTCATCAGAAGAAACAAAGACAAGATCCGGTTTGAGTGAATTTTTTAAATCTGATCCGTCACTTGGTGTTTCAAAATTCCGGTTCTATCTATTAAGAACATTTTATATTATCATAATCCTGTTCTTAGGTATAGAAGTATGGACTGAAATAATTACGCACAAAGAAATCTGGAAACCTTTATCAGCGGTTGCTTATAGTTTCTGGGGAGCTTTTACTTTATTATCAATTTTAGGAATATTCCATCCTCTGAAAATGATCCCTCTGCTGCTGGTGCAATTCTTTTATAAACTGATATGGTTAATAATAGCTGCATTACCGCTTTGGACAGCAAATCAGTTAACTGATTCTTCCTCATATGAACTTGCAACTGTCAATACTATAGGGATTGTTATTGATATTCTGGTTATACCGTGGTCTTATGTATTTAAAAACTACATTTTGACAAAAAAAAGCAAAAATAATTCTTTATAAATAACTTCATTACGGAATTTAAAAATTATCTTGTCTATAAATGCGGCTGCATCCAGCCCGGCATTCTGAGCTTACGGAGGATCACAGAAATTACTACATGAAAAGGTAAATAAAGAATCTGTATTTGATTAACTCAATGATGAAGATTTTTAAACCGGAAAATACCTAACCTGCCAGAACGTACAATAACGAAAGCTTTTAAAGCTGTTCAGATTATAATATATTGATAAGTTCTTCTTCGTCCATAACAAGAACTTCTCTTGCATTCGAACCGTTCTTCGGACCGACAATGCCGGCTTCTTCAAGCTGATCGACTATCCTTGCGGCTCTCGCATATCCGAGCTTTAATCTTCTTTGTAATGTAGATGTCGAGCATTGCTGAAGTTTGAAAATTAATTTAGCGGCTTCACCAAAGAGTTCATCCCTGTCATCAATGTCTCCGTATGCGTACGCTTTCTTTTCAACTATTGAAGGTAACAGGTATGGCTTTGTAAAGCCCTGCTGAGCTTCAATGAATTCCGCGATCTTCTCGCATTCATCAGTTGTGATAAGCGCATTCTGAATTCTGATAGGCTTGGAAGATGCTGCTGATAAATAAAGCATATCACCGTTTCTTAATAACTGATCAGCACCGCCCATATCGAGGATGGTCCGTGAATCAATTTTTGATGCAACCTGATAAGCGATCCTTACAGGAAAGTTAGCCTTGATGACACCTGTAATGACATCCACTGACGGTCGCTGTGTTGCAACGATCAGATGAATACCAACTGCTCTTGCCATCTGGGCGATCCTTGCGATCGGTTCTTCGATTTCCCTTTTTGCCGTGATCATAAGATCTGCAAGCTCATCTATTATTACTACTATGAACGGCATTTTTTTATGGCGGATAGCATCATTATCTTTTAGTTTTCCTAGTGCGTATTTTTCATTATAGGATTCGATATTTCTTACGCCTGCGTTTGCAAGTTTGTCATAGCGGTTTTCCATTTCACTTTCCACACTCTTTAGCACTGATACAGCATTCGAAGGACTGGTGACAATGCTTTCATTTATATCGGAGGAAGTTGCAAGAAAATGTTTTTTTAATTTTGAATAAAGACTAAGCTCGATCTTCTTCGGATCTATCATTACAAATTTCAGATCGGAAGGATGCATCTTATATAACAGACTTCCTATTATAGTATTTATACCGACACTCTTTCCTGAACCTGTAGCTCCGGCTATGAGAAGGTGCGGCATCTTTGCGAGGTCATCAATGAATACTTCCCCGTCGATGGTTTTACCGAAAGCGATCGGCAGACTCTTCCTGCTGTCATCAAATTTTTGTGAAGAAAGCAGACTCTTGATTCTTACAAGCTGCGCTTTTCTGTTAGGGATCTCTACGCCAACTGTTCCTTTTCCCGGTATCGGGATTATCATACGAATACCTTTTGCTTTCATGGCAAGGGCGATGTCATCCTGTAGCGATTCGATCTTTGAGAGTTTCACATCAGCCGCCGGAACAAGTTCATATAAAGTAACAACAGGTCCGGGCGTTGCAAATACTTTTTCAACTTCAATTCCGAATTTCAATAACTTCGCCTGTAGCAGTCTTCCGTTTTCAGTTAACTCTTCATTTGGGATAGCTTCAAATTCTTCTTTGGTTGGTTCGATCAGCAGATCCGCATTTGGGTAAACATACTTTTCAAGTTTTTCTTCTGCAAAATCCTCTTCACGGTTACTTTCCAGCTTATCAACTTCATTTGAATTCTGTGGATTTATGTCAATTTCATTCGCGTCTTCTTTTGAAAGAGTATTGCTGATCAGTTCAGGTTTTGCATCTTTATTTTTCTTATCCTGAATAATGATCTTGGAAGATTCTTCCTGTTTGGGACGGTTTATCATTGTTTCCTTGATGCGGTCAATTTCAGGATTCTCGTCAGTATTTTGTCTGGAATATTTACTCTTTAAAATCCGCTCACGTTCTTTTTTCAATGCTTCCTCAAGTTCATCTATGTTTGAATCAGACAAATCGTTATTCCCTGAAGCTGATAGATCTTTATTGTTTTTTTCTTTTGCAATGTTGAGGTCGCTCTTCTCTCTGTGAAAACTCTCCATGATCTTTTCGGAGAACAATTTCATTCTTGCAAATGTTTTTATGATATTTCCGTCTATAAGCAGCAGCGTAAACAGGATGACAAACAGTCCGAAGAATATTGAAGCTCCTGCGCTGCCGAGAGTCTGATAAAATACGGAAGCAAAGAAGTCCCCTGAAGTCCCGCTCAATTTTGGAGACACAAAATCCCTACCTGTAAATATCCTGATCAACCCGAATGAAGATGCAAGACATAACATTAACAGTAATGAATAAATGCTGAATTGAATGGTCTTGCCGAGAGGTTTTTTTCTAAGCAATGTTAAACCGAAAAGGATTAACACAACTGCAATTATTATAGAAAAGTATCCAAAGAAACTGTTAATGAAAAAGTTAGATACATAAGCGCCTGCAATTCCAAGCCAGTTGAATGTTACATTCACGGCAGAATAAGCTTCTCTTCTGAAAACATCAATGAGACTGAGTTTTTCGAGAGTAGCCTGATCTTTATCTGAATATGAGATCAGTGCAAGAAATATCAGCACGCCGAAAAGTAATATAAGAAAACCGAGTAACTGCTTTTTGATGTCAGTGGAAATACTGAAATCTTCCTGAGAGGATCTTCTTTTGGTCTTTGCAGTTTTGACCGGAGTTTCTTTCTTTGTTAAGCGTGAAACTTTGCTCTTTTTCATTTTTGAAAATTAATTTGCAAATTATTTTTCGCTTACCTTTTCCTTTTTAATATCTTCTTTTTTTGCTCCTATATTTATTCTCTTCATTTTCGAACGCTGTTCGGAATCATCCTGAAACTGTTCTTTGAATCTTACAACTCCATTTCTGAAAATGGGTAAAAACGGATAAGAATCTATTCTTGAACATATATCAAGATCATTTTCAAAACCAATTGATTTCAGATACTTTCCGTGTTCGGATAAATGGAACATCTTTAATACTTTATCCTGAGACGGAACGTTGAGCAGCATGGCAAGATCATTGCACAGATTCATTGCAGCTATTTCAGAGTCTTCCATAAGTAGTGTTCGTCCGGCAGATAATTTATTCAGCAGCATTCCGGCGCATACAGCGTCTTCAAGGCAGAAGTCATTTAATTTTCCCGAACAGATAATTGTAAAATCCTCATCCATCGCATTTACATAATCGACGATCGCAGATATATTTATGAAGCTGCAGATCAGACAGGTTTTTGCGAATTTGGATTTGATAATCGCTAGAGTTCCGTTTGTCGTACTGAATATAAGCGATTTGTCTTTAACAACATCCGGGGTATATTCCGTCGGTGAATTACCGAGACTGAAACCTTCCACTACTTTACCGTTACGCTCTCCGCACAGGATAGAATTCTTTGAACCTTTAGCCACTCTTACAGCAGTAGCTATATTTTCAGTCGGTATGATTTCTTTGGCTCCGTTTGCAAGAGCAATGGTCATGGTAGTTGTGGCTCTCAGCACATCAAGGACTATAACATTTTTATCCTTTAAGATCAGATCATCCTGTATCAAAGATTGTGTCAGTAAAATTTCTATTCTTTTCATATTATTGGTAAGGTTTCCTTACGTTTTCTTTGTTTAAATTCTTTAACTTAAAAAAGGTGTCTTAGTAATTGTTGCATTTATTTTTTTATCTCTTATTGCAATTTCTATCGGCGAACCGGTCTTATTGTATCCGTTGTCAATATAAGCCAGACCGATATTTTTATTGAGCATCGGAGACATGCTTCCGCTTGTTACGAAACCGATCTTTTTATCTCCGGAAAAAACTTCCTGTCCGTGTCTTGCAACCATTCTGTCATCAACGATAAACCCGACAAGTTTACGAGTTGAGTTTTCCTTCGCTTTTAATATTACTTCTTTACCATTGAAGTCACCTTTATCGGGTTTTGTGATCCATCCGAGTCCGGCTTCGATTGTATTTGAATTCTCATCCATATCATTTCCGTAAAGTCTGAATGCGTATTCCAGTCTCAGAGTATCTCTTGCGCCAAGTCCTATGGGCTTAATGTTAAATTCTTTTCCGGCTTCGAAAATTGCATTCCATAATTCTTCGGAGAGTTTAACATCTGACGAAGAATAAATTTCAAAGCAGATCTTTTCTCCTGTATAGCCGGTATGTGAAATTATCACATCCTGACCTGCAACTTTCCCTTTGGCAAATTTATAATATGCTAAGTTAGAAAGATCAATGTCAGTAAGCTTTTGAAGAGTCGGAAGTGAATTCTTTCCCTGAACAGCAAGAAGTGATGTCTCGTCTGAAATGTTTTTCAGAGTTACGTCTCCGGATAAATTCTCTTCCATCCACTTTATGTCTTTTTCAATGTTGGATGCGTTTATCACGAGCATGTAATAATCACCGCAGTTATATACAAGAAGGTCATCAACTATTCCGCCGTCCTTGTAGCACATTGCTGAATACTGAACGTCTCCTTCTTCAAGTTTTGAAACATCATTGGTAGTTATCTTCTGAACGAATTCAAATGCGTCTTTGCCTCTGACTTCGACTTCACCCATGTGGGAAACATCAAATACGCCGACTGATTCGCGGACTGCTTTATGTTCAGCGATGATCCCTTCATACTGTATGGGCATCTCGTATCCGGCAAACTCTACAAGTTTCGCTCCGAGGGTTTTGTGAATGTTATAAAATGCTGTCTTTTTCAAATTGATAAAAAGTATTGTGTATTGAGTATTGTGTATTGGGTAAATATTGTTTGAAACTACTCAAACTGCAGTACTTTAATTAAAAAATAAAATTTATAAATGTTTTTTTAAAATGATTTTTATTTATGATAAATAAGTCAAATTACTATTTTCAAAATTATATATTATTCACTACTCATTACTCATTACTCACTACTCAATACACAATACTAACCATTAAGCTTTTTCCAGTCATCCAGAAACTTATCCAGTCCGATATCTGTCAGCGGATGTTTAAGCAGTTGCTCGATGACCTTAAGCGGCATTGTTGCAATATCCGCGCCTATCAGCGCACCGTCAACAAAATGCAGCGGATGTCTTACCGAAGCAACGAGCACCTGTGTCTGATAATTATAATTTCTGTAGATCTGAACTATCTGTGAGATCAGCTCCATTCCATTGTGTGAAATATCATCAAGTCTTCCTACAAACGGGCTGATAATATAAGCTCCGGCTTTTGCCGCAAGTAATGCCTGTGACGGCGAAAAGCATAAAGTTACGTTTGTTTTGATGCCTTCTTCGCTGAAAACTTTTACTGCTTTTAAACCTTCCTTAATCAATGGTACTTTTACAACTATATTCTTGTGGATCTTTGCGAGTTCTCTGCCTTCTTTGATAATCTCGGCGGAAGTGGTTGAAACCACTTCGGCACTTACATCACCGTCGACAATATCGCAGATCTTTTCGAGCATTGTTTTAAAATCCTTATGACCTTCTTTAGCTACAAGTGACGGATTGGTTGTGACACCATCCAGTAAACCCATATCATTAGCTTCACGAATCTCATCGAGATTAGCTGTATCTATGAAAATTTTCATGTTTAATTAATTACTTTATATTTTATGTTTAACGTGCTGCAAAATAGGTATAATAAATTTTTATAAAAAGAGAGAATAAAAAGGATTTGGGATTTTGGATTTTTGATTTGGGATTGCTTTGATCTTTGATTTTTGATCTTTGATTTTTGATTTAAAGGAAAATAATTTTTTGAAGCATTAAAATTTACATTGTATTAAGAATTGACGGGAATGATATTCTGCAGAAATTTTCTTAACATAATGTGAGAATATTAGTTTGATCTTTAAAGGATATATAAAATATGAAAAGTGCATTTATCCTATAAATGATATTTATATTGGGATAAATTACGGAACGATATTACTCCGGTTTTCCATACCTAAACGATCTGTACACCAAATTTCAAAAGAGAATAAAGATTGATATGCTTAATGTGAAATTACTGATCGTTATTCTATTCCTGAGCTTATCCGGAAATTTGCTTTCCCGTGAAAAAAATCACTTTTTTACAAAACCCGATGATGATACGACAAATTCGAAAAATTCTCTCGAAAACAGTAAATGGGCATTACAGTTTGGCATATCGGACAATCTGACCTTGTCAAACTTTAACGGGGCTACGCTTTCAGTTAAAAGACAATTCGCTGATCAGAGCGCATTAAGGTTAAGTTTTAAGGGAAAATATAACAGTGTGGAAAATGATCAATCCGGCTTTGTCAAATATGAATATGCATTATTTACGGCTGAACTGATATATATGTATTATTTAAATCCTTTTGATAAAATAGATAAAATTAAAATTTACGGATATGCAGGAGCGGGATATACATATGAATATATCTATGACAACAATTATAAGAATGATGTTTTTGAAAATACATTTGAATATTCTGTCGGTCCGTCAATAGGGGCAGGCGCTGAATACTATGTGTTTAAGAGTATGAGTGTGTTTGCAGAATACAATTTTGAATTCAGATTCGGAAAGAAAGATTTTTATGAAAACGGATTAATAGGCACTTTAAATCCAATTTACAAGACATTAAGCATAAATACATTTAACTACGATAATGTAAAATTCGGATTATCAGTATATTTTTAAAATTAATAAATATTATGAAAATGAAATCTTTCTTAACTGTTACAATTTTAACAACATTGTTAATTGTTTTAAATTTCTGTTACCCATCGGTTCGGGCTTATTCCGAACCCGCAGTTAGTGATTTAACAGCAGACTCAACAGGTAAAAAAGAAGTGAGCAACTCTCTGAAAAACGGGATGTGGGCAATACAGTTTGCAATAGGAAGTAATTTTAATATCACCAATTTTGAAGGGATGACATTTTCATTAAAACGTCAGTTTTCGCCAAACTCTGCTCTCAGGCTTGGATTCAGAGCGAGTTATGATAAAACGGAAAATGATACCAACACTTCTATAAACATAATTAACAATTCTTTTGAAGTAAATTTAGTATATATGTATTACCTGAATCCGAAAAAAGAATTTAATATATTCGGATATGCGGGAGGTACATATATATACGAAGGCAGTTCGAGACATAGTGAAACTTCAAATGATAATTATTATCAATGGCAAACCGGACTTCTTCTCGGCGCGGGGGCGGAATTTTTTGTTTTTGAGCAAATGAGTCTTTTTGCTGAGTACAGTTATCGGTTTTTATATGGAAAGTCAGTATATAAATCTGTTGATTCATATAACCCCAATGTATATAATAATACTTATAACCAAATTTCTTTGAATCCTGATTATGTTAATTTTGGATTGTCGGTTTATTTTTGAGGAGAGGATTTGCATTTGTGATTTTTTTGATCTTCGATCCGCCGTGGCGGATCCGATTTAAGACTCAAATGATACTCATTAAAAACAAGCACAAATATATACATTGTTTTCACGGGGGCGAGCAACACATTTTATATAAATTTTCTTACCCCCAAAAAGAAAAAAGAAAGAAGTTATAAAAACTGTTTTAAAGGATT
>JAGQWH010000095.1 GCA_020437545.1 Ignavibacteriota bacterium | reverse complement strand
CGTTGGTGATGCCGCTTGGTAACGTAATCCAGTTATCACCTTTATTTGTAGTTTTCATAATTCTCCCGGAACTTCCTGCAACAAATCCGGTATCCGGGCTTACAAACTTTATATCCCACAACTGAACATTTGTATCCGAATAAACAGTAACCCAGTTCTGTCCGCCGTTGTAAGTTCTGAGAATTTTACCGTAATTACCGCAAATGAAAACAGTGTCCGGATGCAGGATCTCGATCGCCATGAACCGTTGTGCAGTGAGACCTGAATTCTGAGCAGTCCAGTTATTGCCTCCGTTAGTGGTCTTGTATATGTTCATCGTGCTGCCGTTGTAAAGCACACCTGAATGATAGCCGGTGTTGTTGTCATAGAACTTCAGCGCATAACAGGACTGTCCAGGGGTATGAGAATAAGTCTGGTACCACTGTGAATATGCTAAGCTGCCCGGCAGTATTTGAGACAGCAGCAATAATGTTGTAATAAACAGATTTTTGCTGATGGATCTTAGTATAAGACTGATCATAATAAATTCTCCTGTTAAATTCTTTTCATCAAGTTAACATTTTGTCTGTAAACTATCAAAACAATATTGATGATTTTGAAAAGTCCATGAGTAAAGAAGGTGCAGAAAAAAGCCGAATCTAAAAAAATATATTTTACAAGAGAACAATTTGATAGTTATCTTCGGTATAGAAGATTGTGAGGCAGGTTTTATTTTACTTTTTATAATAATAGTATTCAGACTTACCACCGGGATAAACTTATTTAACCAGAATCATCTTTTTTACACCTATAAAGTTTCCCGATTCAAGCTTGTAATAATATAAACCGCTGACATAATTCGATCCATCAAATTCAACTGAATAGCTTCCCGCATTTTGGATTTGATCAATCAAAGTTGTGATTTCATTTCCCAGAATATTATAAATTTTTAAAGTTGTATAATTATCAGCAAGCAAAGAGTATTTAATTACCGTAACCGGATTAAAAGGATTCGGATAGTTTTGTGATAAGCTGAAATGATCCGGAATTTCAGAACTAATGTTATTAATTCCTATTATACTACCTGTAGGATTACGTTTATAGTATATTTCATCATTACCATCACGGTTGTCACTCCATATGACATTCACGTCAGTACCTAAAACTGCAATTGAAGGATTGATAGAACTTGCAGAGTTATTAGTCAGCCGCATTTCTTCTTCCCAGTCTGCACCGTTGTCAAGTGAACGTTTGTAGTAGATTTCATAATTGTCGTCTCGATTGTCTTGCCAAACAATATGCACTGTTGCTCCTGATGCTGAGATGGAAGGACAAAATTGGTGAAGAATGTTATATGTAAGCAATGTGTCCGCTCCCCACGTTGTACCTCCGTCAGTTGAACGTTTGTAGTAAATTTCAAAATTTCCGTCGCGGAAACTTTCACCGGCAACATGGATAAAAGATCCGGATACTGAGATTGATGGACGCATTGAACCGCCGGAGTAATCTGTCAATCTTGTACTCATTCCCCAGGTTTCTCCCCCGTTAGTTGAACTTTTGTAGATTATCGATCTTATATTAACGTCTTGCCAAACCATATGCACATTAGAGCCTGATACTGCTAATGAAGGAAGAATTGAGTAACCGTTAACTGAGGATAGTAATGTGTCCGGAGCCCAGCTTTCTCCACCGTCAGTTGAGTGCTTGTAATATATCCAATTGTTTTGCCATGGTATAAAATAATTAAACCAGGCTACATGTACATCCACTCCGGATGCTGCAACAGAGGGATTCGTAGAATAACCCGTGAGATTTGACAGAATTTTACCATCTTCCCAGCTTTCACCGCCGTCCGTAGAGCGTTTATAAAAAATATTATAGGTCCCTGCATTATGAACTTTCCAGACTATATGAACCATAGAACCGGATACTGCTACTGAAGGACAAACTGAATGCAAGCCGTCATTCGTCTGTCGTATTTCGGGTCCCCAGCTTTGACCCCAATCTGTTGAACGTTTGTAAAAGATCTCGTTATTTCCATTTCGATCGTCACTCCAGACAACATGAAGAACATTTCCATTTGCTGCAATTGTCTTTGCATTACCCAAAGTAGAATAAGTACTGGAACTTGCAGGGTCATTTGTTAGCCGGAAATCCGGTTCCCATTGAGCAAATAAGTTTAGGCTGCCTGCTACCAATAAAATTATTGTAATTGATATTACTTTCATATAAGTTGCATTTTCCAAATTCTTAAACTGCTCATTCAAGAGCATTATAATCTGAACTAAAATAGTGAAATTATTTTTAATAAACTCGGATTAATTGACTATACTTGCCTGCATTTTCTAAATTAAACTGCAACCCGGCACGTTGCTATTGTACTGTACATCTGAGTTAACCCATGTGTTGTTGTCGTAGAATTTCAATGCAAAACAAGATTGTAAAGGAGAATGTGAATACGCCTGATACCATATAGAGAATATTAAGCTGTCCGGAAGAAATTGAGTCAGAAGAGTTAATATTGTAATAAATAAAATTTTCCTGATGGATCTGAGTATAAAACTTATCATAATTAATTCTCCGAAATAATTCTTTTAAGCAAGTATGTAAACTGTTGAAACAATATTGAAGCGGGTGAGTGATCTGTTATATAAATAATAATAAAAAATATTAATCTTATATGTTGTTTTAAAGATTTGAACATCATATTGAAATGTATTAAAAAAATATATATCTGTTGTCCGGGTAAGTAAGGAATTTTAAAGGTTTGAATGAGGGAAAAAAAATTATTTTTACAATGAATATTCAGAAATTTCAAAATGAGTTTTTCATGAAAAGAAAGATAGAATACAAAAGCGAAGGTCGGAGCGGTTATGTGATCTATTCCGATGACAATACAAGATTCAGTATGTATTATGAATTCGGCGGAGGCGACTGTGTTGCAATTGTTAACATACCATCTGCGGATGACTGGGTGAAAGTTACAGGCAGTCCATTGTCATCAAGGGATGAAATTCTGACTTTTATTGCAAGTCAAGTTGTAAAGGATCAGACTTCAAAGGGACATTACAGGATATCGGGCAACTTTATTGAAATTTATGAATGAATGTATTTTAATTTTAATAAATCAGTTCAGTGGCTCTTAAATAATTTTTGTTTATTATGACTAAAGTTATGACCTTCGATCATTTGATTCAATAAAAATTTCACTTTCCAAAAATTTAACCTTTAAACTTCCTTATTGTAATTTCAGATCCCGGAGTATGACCTGCGCAGCATTTCTGCCCGGAGCCATGGAAATACCTCCGCCCGGATGAGCTCCTGATCCGCACAGATAAACATTTGGCACAGGCATTTGGTATTGTCCCAGTCCCGGAAGGGGGCGCTGGTCTCCTGACTCGTAAGGCAGGAAAGCTCCGTGAGTGACTGTGCCGCGCACGGCGCTGATCATCGTTCGCTCCATGTCGAGCGGCGAATGAACTACCCGCTTGAGTATCAGATCACGAAGATCCGGTGCATATGCATCAGTGATGTGATCGATAATATGATCGGCATATGCTTCCTTTGCTTCATCCCAGGTCCGGGCTGAGATTTTTCCTGTTGCATCACCTTTTATCTCATACGGAACATTGAGAACAATAAATTTCATAACAGCTTTGCCTTCCGGAGCCCTTTCGGGATCCACTGCGGATTCATTGCACATTACAGTAAACGGAGTTGCCGGCAGCATACCGCTGCGGCATTCGCTGTAGATCTTCGAAAAGTATTCAAGAGAAGGCGGTGACGGATGTGCATATAATGAAACGCCAGCATCCGGACCGGATTTATAACTGAGCGGTTTTTCCAATGCAAGATAAACAGCCATGTAGCCATCACCCCACTCATACCGTTTCATCTTTTGAATCAATTCACTGCCTACCTGCTCTTCACCGAGAAAATCAACTATGAGTTGCCGCGGATCAGTACCTGATGACACTACTTTGCTGACACCAATTTCCTCACCGGTTGTCAGTCTTACTGCCGTTGCCTTTCCATCTTTCACTATTATCTTGCTTACGCGTTCGCCTGTCCGGATCTGACCTCCTTTCGAACGAAGATATGAAGCAAGCGCCAGAGGAAGATTGTGCATGCCGCCTTTGACGAAACGGTTTCCCAGATCCTGAATGAGGCTTGAAAAAAGCCATGCAAGATGTCCGCCGCCATCATCATCCGGACTTACAGCGCAGTGACAGGCGAATGAGCCCATAAACATCCGCGTCTCTTCCGCTTCGAACTGCTCATTTAGCCACGACCGCAGACTTTGATTCTCGAAACGGTATTCATCCATTCCTCCCGGCATTCCGGCTAACTGATCTGTTGCTTCAGCAAGCGATGCCGGAGACGAATTCAACCAGGCTGCTATCTGATCCTTCTGTTCAACGAAACGCTGAGCCCAGCGCCGCCAGGTCTCGCCGTCTTTCTTTGAGTAACGTGATATGCTATTAACTGTATCCTCTACATCCCTGTGCATCGATATTATTCCTCCATCGGGGAATACGTGAGAGAAATTAATTTCCGGACGATTAAGTTCGAAACCGAAGGACGCCAGCCCCAGCTCCTGAGGTGCGGGTGAAAGACTTGCGAACTGATAACCAACGGCATGCATGTCAGATCTGAATCCGGGTAATGTAACTTCTTCTGTGGTTGCCATACCGCCAACGGTGTGGTACTGATCCAGTACCAGAACCTTCAGCCCGGCTTTTGCAAGGTAGCAAGCGCACGTTAATCCGTTGTGACCTGCACCTATAATGATTGCATCGTAAGTTGATGACATAATATTTTTTTGGATTAATGTTAACTCTAAAAGAAATTTAAAAAATCACATCTGTTAAAGAAAGACATTTTTATCAGATTTTATTGAATTAAAATTATAAGGGTATTGTGTATTGGGTATTGGGTATTGGGTATTGAGTATTGAGTATTGAGTATTGAATCATACAGATCAGACTTTAATCCTGGTTTGATTTACATGAATGAACCGGATGATAGTAATGTTAATTAAAAAATTTTGCATAAAGTGACAGCAAAATTTCAATTCATTGAGTTCTTTTAGAAAAAGTTTTTAAGAGATCCAATTTATTGAAATTTTGCATGATTGTTATGTGTAATTTTAATCAACCTCTTTAGTCATTAACTATATTGTTTTATTGTAAGTTACTAAATTCAAAAACATAATTATTTATTCAATTGTGTAATAATTGAAAAAAAATTCTTTGCGTTTCAGGAAACAATTGTATAAGTTGGAAACAATTTAAAGTTAACAAAAATTAATAGCAGATCAGTCCGAAATTTTGTAATCTGTAAAATTTGATTACTGTGATTTTGTAAAAAAAATAGAGCTTTAAAAATTATTTAAAGAAAAAGAATATGAAAAAGTATAAAATCAAAGATATTGTTATAGGCTTTTTACTTACCTCATTACTGACCTTAGGGATTATTCTTGTAAGCTGTTCAGAAGATGGAGGTATTTCAGTAGGACCGAATCCTGTAAGTAATGGTCCCGGTTTACATACGCTTGACGATCCATCCACCACAGCTTTATCATATATGTTTGACGGTATAGGTCAGGGAGCTTTGGGTACCATAGGAGGCGATCTTGTAGGATGGTCCCTTGGTGCTTTGGGACTTGCAGGTAACAGCCCTGACTATACCAATCAGTTCAATCAAATAATAGATGATCTTCAGGAGATTAACACCCTGCTCACGAATATTGATGATGAACTTAACACAATCAACCAGACACTCGGGGAAATTAATTGCGGTAACCAGACAGCTTCGATCCAAAATGAAGTTGGGACTCTGAATCATCTGTATGACACATATAACGGTTTTACAGCTGACTCAACACATCCGATCGATACAGCGGACGTTTCAACATGGGCAAATCTGGTAGTTAATGGTTCGGGTTCAAGTCCCAGCGTCGGACTATGTTTAAGTACAATTAAGGCTAATCTAAATCTCAATTCAGGCGCGCTGGTTTCATGTATAAATATAATTCCGCCTCCTTCACAGAGCGGATTTTCATATGACACAACGTATTATAACCAGGTTAACGCAATTGTAAATTACTACTATTACTGGCAGGCGCTCGGATTATTTATGCTGAGCGAAGCATATCATTATTACGCATGGCAGGCGGCAGGCTCTCCGGGCAGCAGTACTTTCTCGTCGGATTCTGTGCAGGCAGTCTGTAATGATAACTCAGTCACGGAATTTTACTGCAATGAAGTCATGGTAAACACAAATGACTTGTATAACTCACTTCTTATCCAGTTTTCCTATGGCGGAGCTTCCTATACCAACAATTATACAATACTGCAAAATATAAATAACAATCCGGTTGTATGGGTAAGATCTCTGGAGGATTTTACTTCACAGTCAGGTTATAATTGTCCGGACACTCTGACAAATTCACTTTCACAAGATGTAAGGAAGCAGCCTTGCGGACCTACTATGGGTTGCGTTATCAGCGTTTTAGGAGATACGGTTTACAGAGGTACTTCCGGTTTCAGTTACGCAACCGGCAATGATCTTAATAACCTTCTGGATCCGGCTTCCTCCGGTAATTTTAATTCAAACGGCGCTTATCTCGAATCCATAGGATTCATTAACATGAGCGATAAAACAGTTATGGCTCAGGACGTTTTTCAGTTTCAATATGAAAACTCACAAAAGAATTTGTATAGTGTTCCGTTTTTTTTAACTGATCAGAAAACATTTACTGTCGGAGGAGCACAATATGCAGGATATTTCAATGCTACGGCAATCCGGACTCTGATGACTTCTTTTGTAGCGGGAACCGGTTGGTGTACACCAAGCGGGACACATTATCAGGATCAAAGCATGACTCTGAATTACAATTATGATACTGTGGCCGCAAGTTATGACTATCAATGGTTCATTGGATATGGAACAGTTACTCTTTGCCTCATCGACGGTGACTGGCAGGTATCTGTGCCATTTGAATTTACTGACAATACTTATCAAATATCAAACCCACCGAGTTACGGTCCTCTGTATCAGCTGCCGGAGCCGCCGCCATACGGAAGTGGAACCTGTCCGAAACAACTTACACGATTTCTCATTCCAAGGGTTTATGCATCAAGAGTTCACTGCAATCAGAACAGGAATCCTTTCAATAGTCAAAATGTCCCGACAATGTGCGGTGAAGATTTTAATATTTTTCTGAATACCAATGTACCGCGTCCGCCTACCTGCAACAATACGTCTATAAATCCAACTTGTACTGTATTAAATTAAAATATAATTACTTTGAAAAAACTAATTTTGTTTTCCCGAAAAAAATATTCCGCCATTAAAAATGTATTTACATTTTTAATAATAGTATTCCTGACCATAGCCGGGAAAGAAACAGTTGCACAGTCACAATGGCTTGACCATGGAAAAGGAAACTCAGCATCTATCGAGATCTACAAACCGATCATACCAGTATTTGAAAGTTCCTTCATAGCCGGCGTGAGACCCGAATATACTACTTTTTCCGGAGTTGTTTTTTTGAGCGGAAGATATGAGGTCTCAAAATATTTCACTCTTACTGCTGAATTTCCGATGGTTAACGGCAAATGGGATGATACAGTTGAGATATATAATGAAGGAGGTTTTAAGGTCGGAAATCCCTATTTGGGAATGGAGTATTATATTCCGGAGACACCCGTAATGGTGGATTTCGGATTCAGAATACCGATAACACCGGAAGGCAAAATTCAGGCATCAACATATGGTTCGCTGGCAGACGTAGACAGAGTGGAAGCCTTTGTTAAAGACATTGTACCTTTTACCGCATCAGTAAATTACAGGGCAGTTTCAGATTCAAAGATTCTTTTTAAAGCACGCGTTGGAGCTGATCTTTGGTTTAATACAAAGCAGCTTGGCATCTATAACCAGCCTTTGCTTAACACCTTGTACACACTTCAGGCCGGTTACATTCAAAAAAATGTTCATTTTATTTTCGGATTGAACGGGAATTATGTAATGGACAGTGGTACAAACGATCCTGAAAAACAAAACTACATTGAGTACGGACTGCTCGTAACTTTTCCGTACAAGAACATCCGTCCCGCATTCAGTATCAAAGTTCCTAACGCTGAACTTGGAGATTTCCTGAATTATGTGCTTGGATTGAATTTTACATACGGGTTTGATTAAATATTTTCCAACTGCGACGTTCATAACTGGAAAATAATTGCTTATAAAAAATTACTTAAAGTTAATTCTGCTTTCAGTAATATATTATATAAAAATATAGAAAATCACTTCCGGTAACGAATAATAATTCTTATCTTTTAAGATTATTGAAATATAATTTCTATTTTTTATTGAATACTCAAATTAACATAAAATCCGCCTCAGCGGATTTTTGCTTTAAGGGTAAAATTATTTTATTAGTCCTGAGTCACTTCCTAATAAGGGACAGGTTGAGAGACTGTAAGCGCCGTCTCAAAAGCATTATGACAAAAATCATATAATAAGTTGTCAGGTGTCATTGACAATATCCGGTAATTATCAGTAAGTTATATTGAAACATCAGATAAGGAGAAATTGAGATGAATGCTTACATAGAACATCATCCTGAAGTTTTTCGGGATACCGGACAGACTCCGGAATTTCACAAACCTGAATTATTAACTCTTTATCACAGGTATCTTACAGAAGGATTAATAATTGCTCTGCTTCTTCATTTAATAATTTCGTTTGGCTATTATGCCAAAGTAAATTATTTTGATACAGATTCTGGAACGCAAAAAGAAATTAATGACAGAGTAGTGACCATGGTTGATCTGAATACTCCTCCTCCGGTAGAAGAAACACCGCCTGTCGAAATTCAGGAAGTATTTGTCGCACTGAAAGATCTTTCGGCACTTACTCCTGAACCCGTAGCAAAAAAGTATGTAGAGGAGGAAGTTGTCTTAAAGAATCAGCAGGAACTTGAGAAAGTTACACTGCCGGTTGCATCCACCGGAACGGATGATCCTACCAAAGTAAATCCAAATGCAAAATTCACCGGAAAAGTAGAAGAGAAAAAAGTTGAAGAAAAGGTAGTCAAGAAAGAGGAAAAAAAGAAGAAAGTTGAATTTAAGGAATTTGAAGTTGAGAAAGCACCTGCTGCAGTCAACCTTCAGCAAATTAAGAACATGATGAGATATCCGGAAATTGCATTACAAAGCGGTATGGAAGGCAGAGTCGTTGTAAAAGTTCTTGTAAATACGGACGGTTCAATCAAAAGGATCGGCGGTATAAGCGGACCTGAAATATTTCATGAAGAGGTAAGAGATAAGATAATGCAACTTCAGTTTACACCGGCGCTCATGAACGGGCAGCCGGTCATCTGCTGGGTCAGCGTACCATTTTACTTTAAGCTGAAAAACTGAAGATTAAAATGAAAAAGAGTTTTCAGGAAATGAAATAATAAAAGTACTTTGATATTGTACGAAGAGTGCTTATTGAGATAGTTTGTGCGAAAAATAAATTAAGAGACAATTACGGATTTATAAAAAAACCTCCCCCAGCCCCTTCCTTTGAAAGGACGGGGCTTTTGATTTTCTCACCTCTCCGGCGGAGAGGGGTCGGGGGGTGAGGTTTTGAATGTGCAGAGTCACTTCAATGAACAACCTCCCCCAACCCCCTCCTTCAGAGGGGGCTTTTTAAATTGTTCATAATTTATTTTTTTCTCCCCTCTCCTGCGGAGAGGGGTCGGGGGTGAGGTTTTGAGCGGGCAGAGTCAACGTCATCCGGTAACCTCCCCCAACCTTTAACTCGAGAGACAGTTTTTTTTAAAATATGAATCCTTCAGAGAAAATTTACTAACTCTGTCAGTTTGAAAAATTTTTAATTATAAATTTTAAATCATTTAATATCATAGTTCAAATAATCTAACTTGATTTAAAAAATATCAGAAGTTAGTTTTTTGAAATTTAATTTATATGACTTTAAAATTACTTAAACCCGCAATACTAATCTTATTTTGTTCATTGTTCATCTTATCCATCAATAGTTGCAGCGATGATTCAAATAATATAATAAATACCAACAATCCGCCACCCGAATTAGGCGGTTATGAAACAGGAGAAGCCGGTATCATCATGACACTCGCTTCGCTTTGCTATACTGCCGAGAATAATCCTAACCATGCTGAAATTAAGGACTCGTTGATTCTTCAGCTTGCTGATTCTAATTATTCCACAGGCGGAAAATGGAAACTTGCATGGGGTCCTGGCATCAGTCCGGGCGGCGGGAATATGATGTATGTTGCAGTTGATTCTACATCGGATACTATAAATTATGCGATCGCGATCAGGGGAACAGACTGGGCATTTCCATCCAACATTCAGGAGGATATGGAAGTCTGGAAACTTGATAAATATCCATACGGCGGGGGAGGAAATGATTCCGTTGCAGCTGGATCCCTTGACGGACTCGATACACTTTTATCTCTTACTGACAATGGAAAGACACTCGCAATGTTTCTGAATGAGATCAACGGGACAAAACTTAAAATGTATATAACGGGTCACAGTCTCGGTGGTGCTATGGCAACGATGGTGTCGGCATGGTTTGTTGATAACGGATATACAAGTAAATTTGCGCTTGAGACTTATACATTCGCTGCACCTACTGTTGGCAATCAGTCATTTGTCGATCACTACAACAGCATAATGCTAGCTTCAAATGCACCGTCACATAGAGTTTACAATTCAAAAGATTTTGTACCGTTCGGATGGGCGGGACTTGATAAGATCATACCGGATCAGATCCCGACATTTGTTCCTTTAAAGATAGGAGTAGTGATCATTGCACTGGATCTTTACCTTGATTCACTTGGAGTAAAATATGTGCATGTTAATAAAGGAGTGGATATCGGAACACTGACACCGACAAACTGTTCGGGCGGAAGTGAAGTAGATAATTACTTCTGCTGGATCGGCTTTGAGCATGCTCATAATAATTATCTGAGGCTGCTGAATGCGGATACGGTGAAGGTAAGTATCGGGAAATAAATTTATAAGCATTTTCAGAATTTTAAACAACCTCCCCCAGCCCCCTCCTTTTCAAGGAGGGGGTTTTTTAATTATTCAAATTCTATTTTTTCTCCCCTCTCCTGCGGAGAGGGGTCGGGGGTGAGGTTTTGAACAGGCAGAGTCACTTCAATGAACAACCTCCCCCAACCCCCTCCTTCAGAGGGGGCTTTTGTTTTTCTCCCCTCTCCTGCGGAGAGGGGTCGGGGGTGAGGTAATGTATGGACAAGACTCATTTGAAAATTTATTTTTTTTGAACATGGAATTAATTAAGTTAAAATAAAAAGTATTATGAGACATTTATTAATTATTTTAATTTTCATCGTACCGTGTAAAATATTTTCTCAATGGATCACATTGAACAGCGGGACGGTTGAAAATCTCAGAAGCATTTATTTTATAAATTCCGAAACAGGATACGTTGCAGGTGAATATGGCAAGATGTATAAAACTATTAACGGCGGAAATAGCTGGGATACTTTAAACACAGGTATAATCCGTGACATAAACTCATTATATTTTTTCAATGAAAGCAACGGCATTGCATGTGCGAATGAAGGGATGATTATTCGTACTTCTAATGCGGGTATTAACTGGACATCAATTCCCGGCGGAGTTACCGGAAATTTATATGCTGTTTCATTTTCAAGCTCAAGAGGAGTTTGTGCCGGAGCAGACGGAACGCTTTTGTATTCATCAAATTCAGGACTTAACTGGACAATTGCGGAAAACGGATTTTTTGTGATTTACTATGGGGCTGATATGTTATCGGAAAACATTTCATTTGCAGCAGGGGTTAATACTATTTTTCAACCTTTTGTTGCTAAGTCGACAAACGGCGGTGCTAACTGGAATTTCAATAATTTTTATCTGAATGGTAATGAAGGTAATCTCTATGATATTAATTTTATAAACGAAAATACGGGATTCGCAGCGTCAGGAGTATTTGACGGTCAGGGCGGGATATCACGCACTACAGATGGCGGCAGCAGTTGGTCCACGCAATTATTTGAAAGACAACTTTACAGTATTGACTTTGCCGGTATCAATACCGGATACTGTGTAGGATTGCAGGGACTGATCTTAAAAACTACAAATGAAGGTCTGACATGGGGTAGTCAGAGCGGTACCAACGTAACATTACGAAGCGTCTTTTTTACGGACAGTCTTACCGGATATGCTGCCGGAGATCTGGGGACAATTATTAAGACAACCAACGGAGGTCTTACTGCAGTATCAGATCCGACTGAATATCTGCCCGGAGAATATTCATTGTATCAGAATTATCCTAATCCATTTAATCCGGAAACCAAAATAAGTTTTCATATCCCTGTTCAGAAATTTGTTTCACTGAAAGTATATAATTCTCTGGGTAAAGAGATTGATGTTTTAATGAATGGTGTCATATCTGCAGGAGATCATATAGTTAATTTTTCAGGAGATAATCTTGCGGGCGGTATATACTTTTACAGAATTTCTGCAGATGACTTTACGGAGGTAAAAAAAATGATCCTTGTAAAGTAATGATTCATTCCTGAAAAACGGATTTATAAAAAACTCCTCCAACCCTCTTTCAGAGTGGGCTTTTAATTCCCCCCTCTCCGGCGGAGAGGTGTCGGGGGTGAGGTTGAGAATGGTTAGAGTCAGCGTCATCCGGCAACCTCCCCCCAACCCCCTCCTTCAGAGGGGGCTTTTTTTTCTCCCCTCTCCGGTGGAGAGGGGTTGGGGGTGAGGTTTCGAACGAACAGAGTTAGCGTGACCCGGCAACCTCCCCCAAACCCCTTCTTCCAAAGTGTCTCAATACCAAAAAAATATTTTTAGCTAAGAAGTCCCAAAAACATTAAGCTAAATAATTTTTTTAAACTTTTCTCTTAGTTCCGCTTTAATTTATTTAACTCAAATCATTTTCACAAACAGCAGAAAATAACTCTTGATTAAATTTTAACTGAAAAGTAATTTATAACCGTTTTTTATTATAAAATTATAATTGAAATTTTTAAAATTAAAGAAAGGATGCTATGAAACCGCAAAAAAACTTACCCGTTCTCACGCCTGAGGAAAATTTAAAATTTGAAAACGATCTTTTAAAAGCCAAACTAACTGCGGAATTCGGAATGAAGGAAAGCGATACTTCCAAGCTTGATTCTGAAATGGAAAATCAGTGGCTGAAGTATATTTACGAATTTGAGAACAGTTACAAGGATGCAAAGCGGATATCTCTATATGAGTTCATCGGTAAACCTGAATACAGATCTCCGGAAAATGAAAAGTTATCCGAGAGTGAGATCTCAACCGAACTTGAACGAATTGTAGATATTATGTCAGAAAACGGTATCAGGCTGGATGTAATATGTGAATATGATAATGAAGACGAACTTATATACAGATTTATTACCGGTGAACTATTCAAGGAAGAAGTCGATGACATGAGAATCGAAGGTATGAATCAATGTTTTATTTATGAGGAGTTTCATCCAAATCACAAATATGATCTCACGAATATATCAGAAGAACTGATAATGGATATTTTTAAAAGTGAGTGGAATACTGAATTTGATGGTTTACATATTTCTAAAGAAGTAGAATTTGCAGGAAGGAGATTAACAAGAGAAGAATTCGGAAAACTCGTAATGGATTTTCAGAATTCTTTTAATCATTATAAATTGATCTCAAAGGAAGTTAAAGAAGTAGAATATGATCTAGATAAAGGTATCGCAGATGTGTCAGGTGTTATCACATTTAAATCAGATCCGGATATAGTTTCCGGGAAATTCAGATTTGATTTTGCATTTTCTGAATATGGCTACTGGGATATATGTAAGATTATGCTGCCCGAAGATATTTTAACAGAATAGGATCGTGTTTCCCTTTAACATAGAATTGAGTCAGTGCTCGTGTAGGTTAACATCAGAGTCTATTCAGGCATGTTTGAACTATATTTTGTAAACAGAATTCTGAACTAAGTCTTCATTAGAAATTGAATTAAAGTGTGAATACAAAGGTTCACAGATTACTTTTGTGCTTTATTCTGAATTTTATAACAAAGCATTTTCACAAATCAAACCTTTTTCAGAGCGGTTTAAACATAGATCCGGAAACATATATATTGTGAATTTAGAATAGAATTATCGTCTGAATACTGTATTTGCTGACTTTGCGTGAAGTATAAGTTAAACTTAATTAAGAAAGTTTATTTGATCAAAGTCTTTTACTTGTTCATTTCTATTCAAAATCTGTTTTCACAAATCTCAAAAATTAACATTTGACATTTTAATTTCAAAATATTATAATGCAGACAGATTTTGAAATTAATAGCGTATGAAAAAAACTTTTTTACTCCTTTATGTAATATTAATCAATTTAACACCGGCCCACAGCCAGTCCACCTGGTTCTGGCAGCAGCCTTTGCCTACGGGGAATTTGCTTTACGGTCTGGACTTTGTGAATGAAAATGTCGGCTATGCAGTAGGAACAACCGGAACAATCATCAA
>JAGQWH010000094.1 GCA_020437545.1 Ignavibacteriota bacterium | reverse complement strand
CATTTCTCAATAGTATGCATAGATTCTTTGAATCAATCTTGTCATTCTTAGGACCATCCCACAATAGCCTGTTCCTAAAAGGATCACACACAAGTATCCTGTCAACTGTATCCTTTAACTCAACATAGAGCCAGTGAGTGCTGGTAGTTTCTTCTATTGTTAATATTTTCTTACCGGCAAACTTCTTTAAACAATTCTTTAAAATCTTGATGTTAGGCGGATGTTCTTCCGTCTTTATTGCAATACCATTATCACGCATTGATGAAATTGCAAAATTAACCTTTGACCAGTCTACAGCAATGTAGTGCTTGTAAATTTCATTTTTTGTAATTTGTTTCATAATGGGTTCCTTTCTTTTTTGAAGTTCATTTTTCTACGAAATTAATTCGTACTAACTCTAAAAGAAAGTGAGCCCTTTTGTTAATTTACCGACGGCTCGAAATTTTCGTTTTTCAAAGTGTATACAAAAACTATTCTTAAAAATTGAAATTTACTTTAGCTTTTTTTGTTGAATGGATTCACGACAAATCCGCCGCGGCGGAGTGTTGAGTATATGAATTCGCAAATAAAAAACCCGCCCCGATAATCCGGAGCGGGTCTGGCATTTTTTAAATAATCAAATTATACTAACTCAACAAACTCAACTAACTTAACTCACTAACTCAACAAACTTAACAAACTCAACAAAACTTAAACCACTCTGATATGATTAGAAAAGATCCATCCTTTATTAGCTTTCCATACTTCGATTCTGTAAGATCCTTTTTCATCCGAATCCCAAATACCTTCGAGACCTGTGAGTTCATCAACTTTCTTCCCGTTGTGAATAAGTCTGATCAATCCGCTTTCCGGAACGAAAGTTCGGAGGATGATCTTTTTATTTTTCTCCGGATCGAATTTGATCTCATCTCCCATTGAATAATTCACACCTTCATATTCGGCTACAAAACGGAATCCCTTACCGCTTCCATGATAATTATTTACTATGAAGCTGTTTCCGTTTCTGAGAGCATCGAGGATTTGTTTTTTGTCGGATTCGAAATTTTTCTTATCGCCTTTAACTATTTCCTTTTGAACCAACACATGGGTTCTAATGGATTTAAATAAAACTTTATAAGGAAAGATCTCAAAATCAAAACCCATTACGGAATGTTTATGTGCATGAGCATCAACGCCGCCGAGTGCGACAACTTTTCTTTTCTTATTCAGATCATCCCATTTCCTCAGAGTCTCCTCGGGCGGAGCAATGATCGATTTCAGAGGATGAATGAATCGTTGAAGTTTATTCGAGTCATTAAGACCTTCAGCCCATTCGCTCATATGATTCCATATCTCTATTCCGTTAAAGTCTTCGCAGTCCCATGCGGTCCATGGATAGGGCGGGTGTTCGGGAAGATGACATCGCTTTTCATCGGGATGGGCAAGGAAACCAAATCCACCTTTGTCATTTATTGCTTTTACATATTCTTTGGCGGAAAGTCTGTTGCCGAGGTCACCGTCAGGAAGTTTGTCAAAGGTACCGACAACTTCATCAAGATCAAGGACGAGATAATGATTTTGATTTTTGTTGTCATTTACCTCGTATCCGACTATGAGCATGGTATTGCCGAACCATTTTTCAAAACCTTTTTCTTTAGCTTTTAAAGTGTTGTGATCCGTAAGAATGGCAAAATCGAGTTCAGATTCGCCGGCATAATTACCAATCTCTTCGACTGTGCCGGACCCGTCTGAAAACCTTGAATGCATGTGAATTGAACCTGTGTATTCGAACATATATATAAACTTATTCAGTATTTTTAAAAAATTCTAATTTAAATGTACCTGTGGTCATGAAAGATGACCGAAAAAAATATTCAGAACCCAAAAAGCTATTAAAACAATTCCGGAAATAATTAAAGATTTTCTGCTGAAGGAAACAGATAATTTATAATTGAATAAACTTAATACAAAAATACTCAAACAAATTAATGCAGAAAATGAAAAGAAAATTACCGAAAAGGGATTGTAGTAAATGCTTTTCATAAAATTAAAATTAATGAACTCATAAAAAGCGTGAGACATTCCGCAGAAAGGACAGGGGATACCGAAAATATTCAGCATTATGCAGGTGCTTTCATTCCTGAAATATTCCGGAAAGAATTTCATGAAAATATCATAGGGATAAAAGACTGCTGACAGAATTGAAAACAGAATAAAGCCGGCGAGTAATAATCTTATCTTCCATGCTTCGGCAGAACTTATCTTTTCAATGGTCAGGAATTTCAAACCTGCTTAGTATTTTTCTTATTAAATATATTTACGGCAAGCAATGCTCCTATGGCGCCGAAAAGGGGATAAAGTATAATGTTGGATATGAAAGAAATTACAGTGATCGATGGTGAGAATCCGTACTGATTATATTCCTCGGAAAATTTTTCCACATACTGCGCTACTTCGGGAGGTGTCTGAATATTCATTTCATCAAAGGCTTTCATTACTTCCAGTATTGGATTTGAATCAGAAAACAAACTGATTATAAGTCCGAAACCCGTAACTAATACAGCGGATAAAATTCCGCTGAGAATTCCGATCATCCCGCCGTCTTTATGAGTAAGCGGAATGCCGGTGTTCTGAAGCTGTTTATTGTAAGAATACACTCCGGCAAACCCTCCTGCAATTATGCCTGCGCAGCATAGAAGATTTATCATATTCAGCAAAGGAAATACAGCGATGAGAGTCATTACAACAGTTCCATACAATACAGGCGTAAACCGGTTAGGTAAATTCATATCAGATTATGTGCTTAATTTATTTTTTAAAAAATGATTAACTTCATAGAAAAATTTCAAAAACCCGGGATATAAAAAGTATACCAGTACGAAACCTATTAAAAATCCCGTAACAGATCTTGAAACAAATGTATTCGGGAAAATTCCCGTAACATCTGCCAGTACATCAGCGCCAAGTATAAGAACCGGTATTATCAGATACCATATAGAAGGTATTCTTACATTATTTATCTTTTTGATCAGCGGATAAGAGGAAATGCCGATAAAAAAGCCTGTGTAAATCCATACACATCTTGAGCAAACGCCCAGAATATGTCCGAACAAATGAAAAGATCTTCCATCATCCTGATGACAGACTTTTGAAAAAAACAAATATATGAAAGAAGAAATTTTTTCGCCTGTTCCTCCGGTTGTCATAAGAAAAGGCGCTAAGAAAATAAGCAGCACCCACAGAGTTGAAAGTAATAATATGATAAGATAGATTTTTTTTGAAAATACCGAATCAATGTATTCATTTTCTGAAAAATTCTTACTACTATTGTTCATCGTTCAAAATATTACAATAACTTGAATAAATCAATTAGAATATTTACTATTTTACAAATTTAAAATTAATTATGACCAAAATAAAATTACTGATAACAATTCTGATCCTCCCTGTAATAATGATTTCATGCGGAAGACAGAAAGAAACAGTACAGGAATCCACAAACACAACTTTCCCTATAACACAATTAACCCCGGCAGACACACAAAACGCAGTAAAAGGTGACTGGATAATCAAGCAGATAATGTCAGATGCAGAAAAGATAAATCCGATTGTAACCAATGATGCTACAGCTTCGAGTATTATTACATATATATTTGAAAACCTGCTTGAGATTGACAGGGTAACTTATGAATTAAAACCGCTTATTGCCAAATCCATGCCTGAAATCAGCGAAGATCATCTTACATATACATTTGACATGAAAGAGAATGTTACATTCTCAGACGGAGCTCCTCTGACAGGAGAGGATATTATATTTACCGTAAAAGTTATAAAGAATCCGTTTACAGATGCTCAGGCATTAAGAAATTATTTTAATGACGTAAAGAGTGTAGAGCTTGTGGATGGAAATAAATACAAGGTTAAATTTACAATGGCAAAGCCGTACTTCCGGGCAATATATTCGCTGGGAGATCTTGAAATCATTCCGAGCCATCTACTTGATCTGGACGGGATGAATAAAAAATTCACATGGGCAGATCTTGAAGATGCTCAAAAGACATTCGATGCAAAAAAATATCCCGAGATGTCGAGGTTTGCTGATTTTATTAATTCACAGGAAGTAGCGAGAGATCCCAAATATGTTGTAGGAAGCGGTCCTTATGTCCTTGATAAATGGATAACAGGTCAGTCTGTTACATTAAAAAGAAATGAAAATTACTGGAACAAATCGGAACTTCCCAACTATCCCGAAAAGATCATATTTAAAACCATCAAAGATCAGAATGCAGCGGTTGTAGCTGCGAAGAATAAAGAGATAGATGAAATGCAGGTTTACCAGCCGGTTGATTTTGTTGAGAATGTTAAAAATCCGGAAGATTATAATTTAAAAAAGGCTCTGGTCATAGAGCCTTCTTACAATTATATTGCATGGAATAATTCCAGTCAGTTGTTTTCCGATAAAAGGGTCAGATGGGCAATGGGTTATGCAATTAACAGGGAAGACATTATTGATAAGATCGTCTACGGAATGGGCACTCCAATTCAGTCACATGTCTTTTTAAAAAGCAAATATCTTAATGCCGATCTTCCGGATATCCCCTATGATATCAATAAAGCAAAACAGTTACTTGCAGAAGCAGGCTGGAAAGATACAGACGGTGACGGAATAATCGACAAGGAAATTGACGGAAAGAAAGTAGATTTTAAATTTACATTCACAAATAATACTAATCCCAAAAGAAAGAAAGTCATTCTTATATTAATAGAACAGCTAAGACAGATCGGCATTGAAGCTTCCATTCAGGAATATGAATGGTCGGTCTTTCTTGATAAAATCAAGAAGCATGATTATGACGCATGTTTTGCAGGCTGGCAGCTTTCAGTAACTCCCGATGATCCGTTCCAGATATTCCATTCTTCACAGTCTGTGGGCGAAGGAAGCAATTATTTCAGTTATAATAATCCTGAAAGCGATAAATTACTCGAAGAAAACAGGATCACTTTTGATGACGAAAAAAGAAAAGAGATACTTGATAAATGGCAGAGATTAGTCTATGATGACCAGCCGGTTACTTTCCTGTGGAGCGAACCTGTCAGATATCTTTACAGTGACAGATATAATAATGCTAGATGGTATGCTTATCCGGACTCTCCTTTACTTAATGAATGGTGGGTACCGAGCTCGAGACAGCTTTATAAAAATTAAGTATTGGGTTTTAGGTATTAAGTATTAAGTATAAGTTTCGCAGTAAAAATTAAATATAAACTATACTTCACAATTTATACTGGACTGTCCCGGTCTTACATAAAATTATTAAAAGATATTTTCATATACCCGGTAATTTAGAATTTTAAATTACCGGGTTCAAAGAAATATTTGGAAAACATAAATTTACAGTTGAAATTAAATATATTCTTTACCATATTCGCAACATAATCAACCCTATTTATTAATAATCTAATCCAAATCGAAAATGATTAAAATTAACATCACCTCCAGGCATTTTAAGGCGCATGAAACTTTGCAGGATTACATTAAAAATGAAATTGAAACTCTGAGTAAATATCATGAAGAGATTCTGCATGCTGATGTAATTCTTTCATATGAAAAAGCAGTAAACAGTATTAAAAGTTGTGAAATAAATATAAAGTTAAGGGATAAATTGATTGCCGCGAGTGAAAGTTCGGATGATTATCATAAATCGATAGACAAAGCTATAGATAAAATTGAAACTCAGCTTTTAAAATATAAAAGCAAGAACAAGAAAGAAAAAAACAATATAAAGAAAGAGATAATAAAGACTATTTAATTTGGCAGGAAAGTTTGAGAATATAAAGGAGTTAAAGAAAAATTCCATAACAGTTGAGTTTTTCTTCTCTGAATGCAGGGACAGATTTAAGTTTCAGAAGGTCACGACTCCCGAAATAAGTCCCGAAAAATTAATTTCAGAAAAAGACATTCACAGACCGGGGCTGGCTTTGGCTGGTTACGTAAAGCTATTCACATATAACAGGGTTCAGGTCTTCGGAAATACTGAAATCAGATATCTCAGACAGTTTGATTCAAAGGAAAGAAAAGAAATACTTGAAAGGATATTCTCATTTGACATTCCATGCATTATAGTAACCAACGATAATAAGATACCCGAAGAATTAATAAAAATAGCTGAGGAAAAAAATGTTTCTGTTTTTAAAACACCTTATCCTACTACAAGATTATCATATTTCATAAGCGACTTCCTCGATGATCAGTTTACTGCGCAGATTACCATACACGGATCCTTTGTGGATGTTTACGGAGTCGGTTTATTATTCTCCGGAAAATCAGGGATCGGAAAAAGTGAAATAGCACTGGATCTTGTAGAAAGAGGTCACCGGCTTGTAACTGATGATGTAGTAGTTGTCGCAAAAAAAGGTGAAGGCGTATTAATGGGATCCGGAACAGCTTTATCAAAGCATATTATGGAGATCCGCGGACTGGGAATAATAGATGTAAAGACGATCTTCGGGATCAGGTCTATCAGATATCAGAAGAGAGTTGAAGTAATAGTGGAACTTGAAGACTGGGATAAGGATAAAGCATATGACAGAACCGGACTTGACAGCTCGACATTGAATCTGCTGGAAGTAGATGTTGAACTGATAAAGTTACCTATTTTCCCCGGAAAGAATATTACCGTGATAGCTGAAGTTATTGCATTGAATTATTTATGCAAACATTATGGTTATAATGCTGCGGAAATATTCCGTAAACGTCTGGAAGATAAAATTAACTCCAAATCCAAAAAAAATTCTTCAAAATCAAATAATGACAGTCTTGAAAGATCAACAGCATATTTCGAACATGATTTTGAATAACAGGGCAGAACAAATTGTTATATATTCAGTATATATTTTTTAAACAATTTTAATTAAAACATACTAAAATGAAAAGAAAAATTTTTTATGCTTTCGCTTTTCTGCTTACAGGAATGATGCTTTTTTCATCCTGCGGCAGACAAAAGGAAGATACAAACGCAAAAAAGGAAGCAACAAAAGATGCTTCAAATTTTGAGTTAACCGAACTTGCTCCACCGGATGTTGAAGGTGCTGTAGTCGGTGACTGGATCATCAGACAGGAAATGTCAGATGCTCAAAAATTAAATCCAACCGTAACTAATGATGCTGCAGCATCTGGAATTTACATCTACATATTCGAACCTCTTATAGATATTGACAGAATCACTTATGAGATCAAGCCTATAATTGCAAAAGCTCCTCCTACACTTAGTGAAGATCATATGACTTATACTTTTGATCTGAAAGAGAACGTTACTTTCTCAGATGGTAAGCCGCTTACTGGAGAGGATGTCATTTTTACCATTAAGACGATTAAGAATCCTTTTACTGATGCACAGGCTTTAAGGAATTATTTCAATGATGTAAAAAGCGTTGAACTGGTTGATGGAAATAAATACAAGATAAGGATCAACATGTCAAAGCCTTATTTCAAAGCTATCTACACAATCGGCGGTACTGCAATTACAGCTAAGCATATACTTGATAAAGACAATATGAATGACAGTTTTACATGGGAAGATCTGAATGCTGCTGCTCTTAGCATGGATCCTAAAAAGTATCCCAAAATGCAGGAATATGCTGAATTCTTAAATTCTCAGAAAGTTTCAAGAGAGCCGGAATATTTAGTAGGCAGTGGTCCTTATATATTGGATAAATGGATCACAGGTCAGTCAGTTACTTTATCAAGAAATGACAATTACTGGAACAAAAAGGAGATCCCAAATTTTCCTGCCAAGCTTATATTTAAAACCATTCAGGATCAGAATGCAGCGGTCGTAGCTGCCAAGAATAAAGAAGTTGACGAGATGTATGTAATTCAGCCGATTGATTTTGTAGAAAATTTAAAAGACCCTGAACAGTTCGGTCTGAAAAAAGCGCTTGTTACTGAACCTACATATTCTTATATAGCATGGAATAATTTGAATCCGTTGTTTGCAGATAAAAATGTAAGATGGGCATTAGGACATGCTATTGACAGACAGTCAATTATTGACAACATTAGCTATGGAATGGGTACGATGGTAAATTCTCCTGTTTTTATAAAGAGTAAATATTATAATACAGACCTTCCTGAAGTAAAGTATGATCCAGAACTTGCAAAAAAAATTCTTGCTGAAGCAGGCTGGAAAGATACAGACGGGGATGGAGTACTTGACAAAGTTATAAACGGAAAGAAAACAGATTTTAAATTTACATTCACAAATAATAATAACCCAACCAGAAAAAAAGTAATGCTTATAATAATTGAGCAACTTAAGCAGCTTGGAATTCAGGCAGATCTTCAGGATTATGAATGGTCTGTGTTTCTTGAAAAAACCAAGAAACACGAATATGATGCTTGCTATGGCGCATGGCAGTTGGGTGTAACTCCTGAAGATCCTTATCAGATCTGGCATTCCAGTCAGTCGACGGGTGAAGGAAGTAATTTTATAAGTTATAAAAATCCTGAAAGCGATAAATTGCTTGAACAGAACAGAGTGACATTTGATGAGAATGAAAGAGTAGAACTATTAAACAGATGGCAAAAAATTATCTATGATGATCAGCCGACTACATTCCTTTGGACGACACCTTCAAGATATGTTTACAGCGACAGATTCAGAAATGCCAGGTGGTATGCTTATCCGGATTCACCTCTGCTCAATGAATGGTGGACTCCGACTGCAAATCAAAGATACAGAAATTAATTCTATTAATATTTAAGCAGGAAATCAATTAGTTTGATTTCCTGCTGTTCAAATTTTATCAATTATATTAATAACAGATGAAAGATTATGTAATTAAAAGAATTTTACTTTTTATTCCTACGCTTATCATTATTACTATGATAACATTTCTTGTCTGCAGGCTTGCTCCCGGGGATCCTACGGAAATGAAATTAGGGCAGACGGGTGAAGCTCAAAAGACGGATGCCAAGAATCTTATGACAGAGCAAGCCAAGGAATTTTATAAGAAAAAATTTGGTCTCGACAAACCGCTTCCCATGCAGTATCTGATTTGGATGGGAAACATGCTTCAGGGAGATTTTGGAAATTCTTTTAAAGACAACAGACCGGTATTGGAAAAGATCTTTGAAAGACTGCCCGTGACTATGACAATCAGTATACTTTCATTCATGCTGATTTACATGATCGCCATTCCGATCGGAATATACAGTGCTGCCAGACAATATTCTTTTATTGACAGAACAACTACGGTAATTCTTTTCATACTTTATTCACTGCCTAATTTCTGGGTAGCGACTCTTGCAATCGTATTTTTATGTAATGTCGAATATATAAAGATCTTTCCTACATCAGGGATTCGTTCTGAAGATTTTGATTCATTAAGCGCTTTCGGTCAGTTTAAAGATTATTTCATGCATTTCTTTCTCCCTGTTGTCATTTCAAGTCTTGCCAGTTTTGCATTTCTTTCCAGACAGATGAGAAGTTCTATGCTTGAGGTCATACGTCAGGATTATATCAGAACTGCCCGTGCTAAAGGTTTATCAGAGAGAAAAGTTGTATTAAAGCATGCATTAAGAAATTCATTAATTCCGATCATTACTCTCATTGGCGGAATATTACCGGCAATGATCGGAGGAAGTGTTATTATTGAAACAATTTTTTCTATACCCGGAATCGGACAGCTTGCATTTCAGGCAATACTCGACAGGGATTATCCTCTTATAATGGCAGAACTTGTTCTCTCATCATTCCTTACTGTCATAGGAATATTACTTGTAGATATTTTATATTCGTTCGTGGATCCGCGAATTGCATTTACTAAAAAAGCAGCTTAAAAATCTTATGGAAGATAAAGAAACTTTAGAAAAACAAAAAATTAATACCAACGGAGGGCTCACTAAAGAGCAGATTGAATCACAGAAAGAGGTGGGTGTTTCATACTGGTCGCTGGTAAAACACCAGTTCAGAAAAAACAAGCTTGCTATGTTTTCAATGTATATTGTGATCTTTCTTGTTTTTATTGCGCTGACTGCTGATTTTCTGTCCAGCAGTAAACCATTGTATGCAAGTTATAAAGGAGAAACTTACTTCCCGGTTATAAAGGATTATCTGAATGACATAGGGATCAGCAAATGGTCTCCGGATATGATCAATGTTAACTGGAAACAGCTTGACAATGAAAACAAACTGGAAAGCGTTGTATGGACACCTGTGCCATACGGCTCAAGGGAGATCGATCTGAAGAACAGTCTCAGTCCTCCAAGAGGAGACCATTATCTCGGTACGGATGCCATTGGAAGGGATCTGCTTGCAGGACTTATTCACGGTTCGAGGGTATCACTTTCAGTAGGATTTATTGCAGCGGGTATAGCATTGCTGATCGGTATTGCACTTGGATCAATGGCAGGATATTACGGCGGTAAAGTAGATCTGCTTGTCATGAGATTTGTTGAGATAATGATGACGCTTCCTACGTTTTTTCTTATTATCACGATTGTTGCAATTTACGGATCAAGTATATGGTATATTATGGCTGCCATCGGATTTACTTCATGGACCGGTGACGCAAAACTAATCAGGGGAGAAGTTCTCAAAGTCCGGAATATGGAGTATATCACTGCTGCTAATTCAATAGGTTTCTCGGGAAAACAGATTATATTCAGACACGTTATCCCGAATGCGATTGCTCCCGTTCTGGTATCAGGAGCGTTTGCAATTGCAGGTGCTATTCTGACGGAAGCAGCTTTGAGTTTTCTTGGATTTGGCGTAAGCGCAACAACAGTAACATGGGGTTCGCTTCTTAATGAAGCTAGAGGTGCATCTAATGCATGGTGGCTCGCTATTTTTCCGGGACTTATGATTTTTATTGCAGTTGTCACTTATAATCTTATCGGTGAAGGATTAAGAGATGCTTTAGACCCACGATTAAGAGATTGACTTTTAATGCTTCATTATTAATATTGCAAAAGTTTATTAACAAATATTTATTTAATTTAAAAATTCAGGAGGTATATTAATATGGTTTGGACATTAGAATTAGCTTCGTTCTTGGACGATGCTCCTTGGCCGGCCAACAAGTTCGAATTAATCGATTATGCTGTCAGAACAGGCGCACCAAAAGAGGTTATCTATAATCTTGAAGACATGGAAGATACTGAAGAGCCATTTGAGAGCATTGAAGAGATCTGGCTGGATTATCCGACAGATGAAGATTTTTTCTATGACGAAGAAAGTAAGGATTTCTAACAAAGCCCAATAGTTGTGGAAACCCAATAATTTCTGATTATTGGGTTTTTTTATTTAAATTAATATTTGATTGCTTATTACTCAAAATATAAAGTTTTAATTCTATATCTGTTATTATTATTGTTTGCGAAAAATATTTATTCTCAAAGCGATGGTAAAACCGTAAATAATTATGAGATAGATGATATTAATATAGTTTTTAAAGGACTTAAAACTTTCTCCGAAGATGATTTAAAAAATATTCTTGCCTCTTCCGAAGGGGATGTTTTTGACCGGCTGACTTATATTCAGGATGGAGAAAGAATAAAAAAGTTTTATTTTGACAGAGGATTCTTTGATGCAGTCGTTGATACACAATTGGTTTTTAAAAAAGAGGATGTTGAAGTAGATGAATATTTTTATGTAAGAGAAAATACGAGATATGTTTATTATGATATAGAATATAATGGTCTTGAAAATATTTCTGAGGCTGTCAAAAATAAAATATATGATCCCAATAATATTTATCTGAAATCTCAGGAGTATTATAACAAAGACACCATTAAGCTTGAAGTCGCAAGAGTACTTGAAGTGCTGTATGATAATGGGTATGCCCTGGCATCAGCAGATAAGCCTCTTATACTGAAACTTGAATCCAACGAAAAAGAACTTAAGGGAAAAGTAAATATAGAGATCGATTTTAAGACGGGTGAAGTCTATACCTACGGTAATACCCAGATCAACATAAAAGGAAAAAGATATAACATATCAGAATCTGATATCAGAAGGGAACTTACTTATAAGGAAAATCAAATTTATGACAAGAGTCAGGTGGTGGAGAGTGAATTTAATATTTCCAAAATAACCCTTCTTGATAATCCGAGGATCAATATTGATTCTATAGACAGTCTTACAAAAAAAATTGATTTCGTCATAAATGCTCAGGTGGGAAATAAGTATGACCTGACACCGGAATTGTTTGGCTATTATATAGAGAATTCTTTTTATATCGGTACAGGTCTGAAATATTCCGATAAATATTTTCTGGGAGGCGGAAGAGTACTGACATCAAGTGCAAGGATCTATTTTAATTCTATTGAAAATAACAGATTCGAGTTTCTGAATACTATCTATCAGCCTTATCTGTTTAACAGCAGATTTATTTACGGAAACTGGAATATAGGAATTCAATATAATATTGATGAATTCAGCAACAATACTGAGATAAAGAATTCTATAGGAGTTACTTTTGAACTTCCAAAATATACATATATAAACCAGATCAGTACAAACTGGGATATTATTAATCAGAGAATAACTTTGAAAAATGATATCATTGTAGATGATGAAGTTTTGCTGAATGCTTTTTCTTTGAATAATTTTGAATCTCTTATCGGATTATCACTTGTGCATAATTCCGTAAATGATTTAAGGTTTCCCAGTGACGGATATTATCAGGCTTATACAATTCAGGAAAGCGGGCTTCTGGGTGGTTTAATAAAAAATTTATTTAATACCGCTTCCCCGAGTTATCTTAAACTTACAAGTTTTAATTCCGCATATAAAAGTGTAAGCAAAAGTGAAAGGAACGTTCCTGCTGTGTTTGCAGGAAAATTATATACCGGAATAATTCTTGAATACGGTGATAACAATTTTTTCTTTCAGGGTTATGAAATACAGGGTGATCTTGTCCCTACGGATACAAGATTTGTATGCGGCGGATCCACCAGCATAAGAGGTTGGGGCGCAAAGCAGCTTGGTATAGTAGCTGACAAAAATGTCGGAGGCGATTTTATAATTGAAAATTCGATAGAATACAGACTCAGACCATTTCTTGCTTCATCCAATGTATATCTCAGAGATGTTGGATTTACAGCATTTATGGATGTTGGAAATGTCTGGTCAAAAGTCGATAAAGTTAAATTAAATCAGTTTGCTCTTGCTTCAGGATTCGGACTAAGATATTATTCGATCGTAGGCGCTATCAGAATAGATTTAGGTTTCAAAATTTATGATCCTCAGCCGGGTCCAGTCGGGGGTTCAAACTGGATCATCGGTCCGGGATGCAACTTCAGTGATAAATATAATATTCAGTTCGGAATAGGTAACACCTTTTAATTTTATTATGTGGGATAATGTAAAAGATCAGGAAAAAGCGAAATCCGTTTTGAAAAATATTTTCAAAAGCGGAAAAGTTTCTCATGCCTATGTTTTTTACGGTCCGGAAGGAACAGGTAAAGACGCTGCTGCCGTAGAGTTTGCAAAACTTTTAAATTGTGATGACCCTGTAAATGGAAACGAGGCTTGTGACAAATGCAAAAGCTGTACCGGTATTGATTCGTTCAGGTCACCGCTTATGAAATATACGACTGCTCTTCCAACAGGTAAAAGCTCTTCTGATGAAGACTCCAATCCATTAGAGAAACTCGAGAAGGAGGATTTTATTATTTATCTGGAAGAGATGGAATTAAAAACCGCAGATAAATATCATAAAATATCTCTTCCTAAAGCCAATGATATAAGGATCTCAAGTATAAGGCAGATCAAAAAGGAAATTTATTTAACCGGAAGTACAGGGAAGAAAAAGGTATTCATAATTTCAGGGTGTGACAGGATGAATTCCCAGAGCGCTAATTCTTTATTGAAAATACTTGAGGAACCTCCACGTGATTCAGTTCTGTTGCTGACTACTTCAAAATTAAATTCTCTTCTTCCCACTATAATTGGCAGATGTCAAAAAATTAAATTCAACAATCTTCCGAAGGAAGCTATCTTGAAATATATCTATGAAAAGTTTCCCGGAGCCGGTACTGCTGAAGCCGAATTCACTGCAGAATTGTCAGAAGGCAGCATTACCAGATGTAATGACATATTAGGTAAAAATTATCCCGAGCTGAGAGATAAAGTTCTTGATTATCTTTCATCTACCATTACAGGCAAGGCTCAGAGACTCGGGTATGACATAGATTTTGTAATTGCTAAAAGAGATAAGGAAAGAATAAAACAATTCCTTGTGCTGCTTTCTGTATGGTTCAGAGACCTGTCTGCTATAAGATATGGTAATCCGGGAATCATAATCAACAAGGATAAATCAGACAGGTTAAAAAAGTTTGATGAAAATTTTGATTCGGAAAATTACAAGATCATAAATCTTATTGAAGAATCAATTAAAGAAGTTGACGGGAATATAATTCCTGAGCTGCTTCTTCACGATCTTTCGTTTAAGATCAAAGGACTGATTAAGAAAAGAGTAGCTTGAGTGTTTAGAGTGTATGGAGTGTGTGGAGTGTATGGAGTGTATGGAGTGTATGGAGTGTATGGAGTGTATGGAGTGTGTGGAGTGTATGGAGTGTGTGGAGTGTGTGGAGTTTGTGGAGTGTATGGAGTGTGTGGAGTGTATAGTCCGCCGCGGCGGAGTGTAGAGTGTGTAGAGTGTATAGAGTGTGGAGTGTTTTACAAATTTTATCAATTTTTTAGTTTGTAAAAACAAACTATACTCATAACTCATAACTCATAACTCATAACTC
>JAGQWH010000093.1 GCA_020437545.1 Ignavibacteriota bacterium | reverse complement strand
CCTTCATGCAGACTCGCTCCTTGTCGGTGTCTCGGAGTTCAGCACTTATCCGGCTGAAGCGACGACTAAAACAAATACAGGGAGTTACCTTAGTCCTGATTATGAAAAGATAGTTTCCCTCAATCCTGATCTGATTCTTATCAATGTTGAGAATACTTCAAACCCGACATATCAGTCTTTAAAAAACCTCGGACTGAAATTATTTCTCTCAAATGCTAAAGATATTAATGGCATTAAGAAAATGATCTCTGATCTTGGACACATAACAGGTAATATTTCTTCAGCAGATTCACTTAATGAAATTTTGAATAAAGGATCGGTTAAATCGGGAACTGCCGGAAACCAAAATATGAATTCACTGATCATAATTTCGATCAATCCATTGATGACTACCAACGGTAGAACATTCATAAATGAGATCACAGGTCTGGCAGGTCTTAAGAATATTTATTCCGATGAATTGATCGACTATCCCGCAATTAGTTTTGAAGATGTATTAAAGAAAAATCCTGACTGGATCGTTTTTCCCACAGATACTTCAAATATAGCACAAATCCAAAATTACAGAAAAGAGTTAGCATCCAAACTCGGTGAGACGAATGCAGTAAAGAATGGAAAAGTTATTTTTATTGATGAGAATATCATGTTCCGTCCCGGACCGAGAGTGCTTGATGCTGCGGAGTTACTGAAACAAAAGATCACTCAGCTGAAGAAATAAAATCTTTCCTTTATAAAAAGTATTTACCACGAAGACACAAAGACACTAAGAAATAATCTTTCCTTCCCTTATATTTTCAGGGCTTTTTATGATTCGAGCCGTTGTTGCAAGTTTCAAAAAATTTTGAATGTTAAAATTTACAATTAAGCAATCTCTTTTATTATCACCGCAAAGACATTTCTCAGTAGTATTCAAAAACAAAGTAACGTTTGTGTGAAGGACTCTGCTGGAAGTAAGAAAATGCCTGTTGTAGTGGACGCATTTATGCGTCCACTGCTGATTTTAAATTATGGGAAATAACAATGAATTATATATTAAAACTAAAATGCATTTTGTATTTTAAAAAATTCAATTCGATAGTATTATAAATTAAAAAAGAGAAAAGATATGAAACAGACAATAGTTCTTTTTTTAACAATTACATTTCTGATATTAACAATAAATATAACTTCTGTTCAAGCACAATGGACTCAAACTAATGGACCTTTTGGTGGAAAAATAAATTGTTTTACTATATCTGATACTAATATATTTGCCGGCACATATTCCGGTGGAGTTTTTCGAAGCTCAATCAATGGAGCAGACTGGATAGCAGTTAATAATGGTCTTGGAAATTTATCTGTAAGAGGACTTGCTTTTTCAGGATCAAATCTCTTTGCTGGGACTTTAAACGGAGTGTATATTTCTACTAATTATGGATACAACTGGAGCCCGGCCGGATCAGCAAATTTTGAAGTTAGAGCTCTTTCAGCATCCGGTTCGAGTATCTTCGCAGGAACTAATTCAGGTGTATACCGCTCTACAAATAACGGATTAAACTGGATATCAATTGGATTGTCAACGGAATTTATATTCGCCTTAGGAGTAAATGATACATATTTGTTTGCAGAGACTAACAACGGTGTTTATTATACGAATATCAACAACTCAAACTGGATCAATTCCGGACTGACAAGCAGTAATACTTCTGTCAGGTCGTTTGCATTTTCAGGTACAAAAATCTATGCAGGATCAAATCAAGGTGTATATTTTAAATCAAACATTTCTTCAGCATGGAATCTTGTAAATACAGGATTGACAAGCACTTCTGTTTATTCTCTTGCTGTATCAGGTAATGATCTGTATGCAGGAACTGCAGGCGGAATTTGTGTTTCAACAAACAGTGGATCTAACTGGTTACCTGCTAATAACGGATTATCCAATAATGTTATTATGGCGCTGGCTGTTTCAAACACCGGGATCTTTGCCGGTTCAAATGGTAAAGACGGAATTTTTCTTACTTCTGATAATGGAACAAATTGGTTGCCGGCTAACAGCGGATTATCAAATACTTCTCCGGAAAGTTTTACAGTTTCTGATAATTATCTTTTTACCGCAACTGAATCAGGGGGAAATGGAGTGTTTCGATCTTCTGATAATGGCGTAAACTGGGAAAAAGTAAATAATAACCTTACAAATTCAGATGTTAATGTTGTTGAAACTATTGGTCCATATATTTTTGCAGGTACAAATAGTGGAATGTTTCGCTCTGAAGATAACGGTTTAAACTGGTTAATGATAAATAATGGATTAACATCTCAATATATATACTGTATTACTTTATATGATAATAAAATATTTGCCGGTACGGAGAATGGAATATTTCGTTCAACAAATAACGGACTGAACTGGACTGCTGTCAACATAGGTTCACTGTGTCCTGTTATGGTTGAATTTGCATTATTGGACAATTATTTATTCGCCGGTACTGTCTATGGCGGTGTAATAAGAACAGGTAACGGTGGTCAATCCTGGGAAGAAGTAAATAATGGTCTGGATTATTATATTACATCTTTAACAGAATCAGGAGCAGATTTATTTGCAGGAGTTCAAAACGGGTTTGTATACAGATCTTCAAACAATGGTCAAAACTGGTCGGATATAAATACAGCGTGGGAAAATACCAATGTCAATTGTCTTACTTCGTTCGGCAATAATTTATTTGCAGGTACGAATTATGGAGTTTTTCTTTCAACGAACAGCGGAACAAACTGGACCGATATTGGCAACGGACTTCCTTCCAGTGCGGTACGTTCTCTTTACGCTTCGGATTCAACTCTTTTTGCAGGTACCGGCGGCAACGGTGTATGGAAAATTCCTTTTAATCAAATAAATACTTCCATTACATTGAATCTTACTATTGGTATTCAGGGATTCTGGAACGGAGTTACGCAGGTTAGCGATACAGTATTTTGTCACCTGAGAAATTCTGCTTCCCCATTTACAGAAGCTGAAGTAGTCAGCGCTGTGACAGACAGTTTAGGAATAACTTCTTTTATTTTTAATACTGTTACTACAGGTATATATTATATTGAAATTACTCACAGAAATTCTCTTGAAACGTGGAACGCTACTCCAATTTCTTTATCTTCAGGCGGAACATATGATTACAATTTTACAACTTCAGCAAATCAGGCATTCGGCAATAATTTAATATTATGTTCCGGAAGATATTGTAATTACAGCGGAGATGTAACACAGGATGGATCTGTTTCTCTTAACGATGTACTGGATGTAAATAATGCAGTGTCAAATTTTACAACAAATTATGTGATTCAGGATGTTACAGGAGATGACTTTGTGGATCTTACAGATCTTATCATTACTTTTAACAATGCTTCTTTGTTTGTTACTAAAATAACGCCTTAAGTGTTAAGCTTCAAAAGTTTTCTCCCCCGTCAGAGCTCCGCAGCTTTATCGCGGGACTCTGACGGACAGATCACTCATTCGGAACGGCTGAGTCCCCTACTTAATTTATAAAATAGTCTGAATTGTAATAATACTGGAGACTCTGCCTTGGACAAATCAGCTCGATATCATAATTACCAAAATCTTATTCACCATCAAAATCTCCTCAGCATTCAGACTGTCCGAAAACAATTCAGTTATACTTGCCTCAAATCCAACATTCTCGGACAGTCTTAAAACCGCGGAGATTCTTAAAAGCTTTTTAAAAATTATCCTCTTTTAATGATTAAAATCATACTACTAATGTTCATAAAATCCTATTTTATACCCGAATCTTAAAATAAATAAAAAATGAAAAAAATCATTCTAACTCTTCAGATTATATTGATGCTGAATGCTGTTTTATTTGCTCAGGTCAATATAAAAAAAGGTTCTGAAATGTGTTCAGATAAAAAAATGAGCACTACGAACCTCTCAGGTTTATTTAATTTTGATTCCCCAAATAGTCCTGCACACAGTTTTGATGTGCTTGACTACAAAATTTATCTAGATATAAGAAATTGCTTCATCACACCGTATCCAAAGAGCTTTACCGGAAATGTAATTGTCACTTTCAGAGTTGATACTGCATTGAATTCTATTGCTCTTAATGCTGTGAACAGTTCCTTAGTGGTAAGCTCTGTCAGCATGGACGGAGTCAGTTTTTCACATTCATCAAACATCCTTACTATACAGCTTGACAGAACTTATGCTGCAGGAGAAACAGCTCATGTCAAGATCAATTACAGTCACAATAATGTTTCGGATAATGTTGTTTATGTAAGCAGCGGGTTTTTCTTTACTGACTGCGAACCGGAAGGCGCTAGAAAGTGGTTTCCGTGTTATGATAAACCTTCCGATAAAGCAACTGTTGATATTACAGCAAAAGTACCGGCAAATGTTCGTCTTGGGTCAAACGGCAGACTTAATGACTCACTCCTGACGGGTGATACATTATATTATCACTGGATAAGCAGAGATCCTGTCGCAACTTATCTGACTGTTCTGACGGGAAAAGTTAATTATAATCTGAATATAGTTTACTGGCACAAGATCTCAAATCCATCAGACAGCGTTCCGGTCAGATTTTATTATAATTCAGGAGAAAACATTACAAGCATTAAGACAAAAGTGCTGAACATGATGACTTATTTTTCACAGAAATTCGGTGAACATCCTTTTGAAAAGAATGGCTTCGCTACACTTAATAATCAGTTCCAGTGGGGCGGTATGGAAAATCAGACTCTGACTAGCCTTTGTACGAATTGCTGGAATGAAAATATCATCTCACATGAATTTGCACATCAATGGTTCGGAGATATGATAACCTGCGGAACCTGGGCTGACATCTGGCTTAATGAAGGCTTTGCTACTTATCTCGAAGCAATATGGTATGAAAATACAGGCGGATACAGTTCATATAAAAACGACATCAATGCGGACGCAAGCAGTTACCTTTCCGGAAATCCCGGTTGGGCAATGTATAATCCTTCCTGGGCTATAATTACCCCGGGTGTTAATGAATTGTTCAATACACAGATAACTTATTATAAAGGCGCCTGTGTACTTCATATGCTCAGATACACACTTGGCGACAGTTTGTTTTTTGAAGCATTGAAATCATATGCTACTGACATTGCGGGTGGTTTTAAATATAACTCAGCCGTTACGGATGACTTTACCGCTAAGATCAGCTCGGTAGCCGGCCAGGATCTTTCATGGTTCATTAATCAATGGGTAAAAGAACCTAACCATCCTGTTTATCAAAATTACTATAATTTCAATTCTTTAGGAGGCGGTAACTGGAGTGTGAATTTTATTGCACGTCAGACTCAGACGAATACTGTATTTCACAAAATGCCGATTGAACTTAGAATCTCATTCACTACCGGATCAGACACATTGATAAGGGTAATGAACGATGCTAACTACCAGTCATTTACTTTTAATTTTAACAGACAACCGAATGGTCTGACTTTTGATCCGGATAATAACATTGTGCTGAAACAAGGTACTACAACACTTCAGTCATCTTCAAGTAAAACTCTTACTCTGAATGCTTACATACAGGGATTTTATGATGAAAATACGGATTCTATGGTACCCGATACGATGACTGTCTTTATCAGAAATACTGTGGCACCTTTTGCAGTGATTGAATCAGATAAGGCAGTGATGAATTCATCCGGACAGGGAATATTTACATTCTCAAATGTATTCAATGATGCTCCATATTATATTCAGTTGCAGCACAGAAATTCAATAGCGACATGGAGCAGTTCACCCGGACAGATGTTCTCCGGAAATTCACTGACATATAATTTCACAAATGCTCAGTCAAAGGCATTCGGTAACAATCAGATATTAGTGGATAATTCACCTTTGAGATATGCAATTTTCAGCGGCGATGTTGATCAGAACGATGCCGTAAATCTCGCTGATATAGTGAATATATATAATGATGCAGGCAGTTTTACGGTCGGTTATAATCCAACGGATATAAATGGTGATAATATAACAGAATTAAGTGATATGATCATTGCTTATAATAACTCGGCAGCATTTGCAATAGTGATCAGTCCCTGAATTGAAAATGTAAATTGATTTATTTCTGATTGCAGGGACGTATATCTGTTAAACCGGATTGCGTCTCTGCATTTTTAATGATATTCCTTTTAAACAGATCAGTACTTTTGATAATTTTTTTATTATTAAAAGTTATATTCCACTACTTTAATTACTTTATCTGAAACTGTCTAACTTCATGAAAGATAAGGAAGTTAAATCAATATCCCGTAAGTTCAACATACCCTCTCCCTTTTACTACTGAACCATTTTTCTTGCCTTCGATCTTTACCGCACCTTCCCAGTATTTAACTGAAACATTCATACGCTGATCCTTAACAGCAGGAGTTATTTTCAGATCAATATTTTTCGAAGGAATTTTAATGTTCCAGCCTGAAGGATATTTAACTCCATCGGGAGACTCCCAGTGATCAGTCACTTCACATATCACATCCTCTTTTTTTACTGTCTCCGGGTTCCCTTTTGAATTAATAATAGTGCCTTTGCTGTATTCATCCGCACTGCCGTCATTCTTTCTCATCTGATAATACATGATCTCGGTGCTGTCATCAAGCTGCAATGCAAACCAGTCCCAGCCTTTCTGATCATCGCTTAATGCACTCGTACTCCACTCACGGTCCATCCATGAAAATCCGTTCACTGTATACTCTTCCTCGCCTATTTTAATTTTGCCTGATGTCTTTAATTTTGTATATGAATAATAATAGGATGCATTCCCCTCTCCTTTTCCTTTCTGACTTAATCCGCTGTCTCCCTGAAGTATATAAGGCTTAATTGCTTCAAGATCAAAATCGATTTCAGCTTTGTCTGATCCTGCTTTAATGTTCAATTTTGGTAATTCAAAAACCGCATTTTCACTGATCTGATTTATCTGCCAGTCCTCCAGCCAGACTTTAAAAGGATCTATCTGTGCTCCTGCAAGTTCATTTCCGTTACGGCTGAATCTCTCGTCATAGTAAAATTCATTTCCCGAAATATCCGTTACGGCAAAATGAGCCATGTATATCTGATTCGAACTCCATTCAGATTTCCTTTCATTACTGTCTTTGTTCAATGCCGTTCTGAAGATCGTGAACTGATATCCGAATTGCTTATTATCTTCAGAAGTAAGATTACCCGTAAAATACCACCACTCTGTCCTGAATCCGGGATGCGGTCCGTGATCTTCGGGAAAGATAAATTTTCTCTTCTCTATAGCTTTATCAAAATTTCCATCGACATCATCTGACATAGCTTTTGATAACTGCAGACTATTCCCGCTTTCAGTTTTTTCTGTCTGTTCATCACAGCCGTGAATAAACAAGATCAAATATATTATGATAAGTAAATTTTTCATTCTTCTCTTAAGGCATTTGCCGGTGAAGTTTTTGACATTTTATATCCCGGATAGATTCCCGCCAGCAAGGCTGCAACAATTGAAAGTATCATTGCCTCTATGAGTATTGAAGGCATTATTTCAAACTGCATCGTCCATCCGAAAGATCTTTTGTTGATTATATAAACAAGAATTGTTGCTAGTATACAACCCAATGGCAATGCAAGGATACCTGCCGTTAATCCCATTAGAAATGTCTGCAGGTTTACAATTTTAAATAACTGTGATGGCAGCAATCCGTTTGCTCTGAGTATTCCGAGCTCTCTTCTGCGCTCAAGCTGAAGTGACATCAGCGAACTCAATATTCCGATAAACGCTACAATAACCGAAAGTAACTGTAAGGCTTTGGCTATCAGGAATGTCCTGTCGAAAACTTCTATCGAAGATTCAAGGATATATTTATATGTTCTTACTAACAGCTGCTGACCGTTTGTCTCAAGTGCCTGTATCTTATCTTTAACCGAACTGACAGGTATCCCGTCCTTCACAAAAACGGCAATGCCTGAATAACCTTTCGCATTCCAGTGTTTTCTGAACTGATCGTACTTAATAGTCACCAAACCCTGATCGGAAGCATAGTCATAGTAAATTCCCGCTACATTAAAATCCCTCATTCCGTTATCTGTCTTTAATTTCAAGACCGAACCAACACTAAGATCATTCCTGAATGCAAATGGCTCTGAGAGGATCACATCTCCGGCTTCAAATTTTTTCCATACCTCATCAGGTTCACCTTCCTTAAATTCAAATCCCGAGTAACTTCTTTTACTCAGACCGGATGCTATAAGATGATATTCTTTACCTTCCTGCTGTAACATGAGTTCGCGGTAATAATTATAATCTTCTACTTCATCGATCTCTTTTATTTTGTTTAATAACTCTTCAGGTAATACCGCATCATTCCTCCTTGAAATAAGGCTTGGGGCAGAGACAAATATATCAGCATTGAGACGGGCTTCGAGCCAGTTGATTACAGTTGATCTGAAACTGCTTATCATAATTCCGACACCGACTGTTGCAGCAACGGCAAGAGCAAGAGCTGCTATTGCTATATAAGTTCTGCTGATATTCTGCAGTATCGATCTTGAAGCCATTTTACCTGTTATACCGAAAAGCTTTTTATAAACAGGTGAAAATATTTTTTCCACAATAATTATAATTAAAGGAGTTGTCAGAGCAAATCCAATTATCACGGGAAGTATACCTAAATAACTGAGCCATATATTTTTTGATGGAAGATAAAGTATAACAGCTCCGAAGAGCATAATTGCTATACCGATTATCGTCATTCGCGGCACTTTTCTCAGAACTGATGACTCCTGCTCGGACCTTATCATAGCAGATCTCGGATGAACTTTTGAAGCCTCTCTCGCAGGATAAACTGCTGAGATCAAAGTTGCGAATACTCCTAATCCAATCCCCTTTAAAATTATTGCAGGTGATATATAGATCTCTCTGACAGATACAACAAAGTAAAGGTCGTTTATTGTCTGCGAAAGGAAAACTATTAATATCTTTGAAATGAAATATGCAAATACAAAACCGGCGATAGTTCCTATTATGCCCATGATCAGAGCTTCCAGTATTATCATCCTCGTGATCTCATTTGATGTTACTCCTATCGAACGAAGCGTTCCGATAAGGACCTTCCTCTGTACAACCGAGAATGTCATAGTGTTATATATCAGAAACAATCCCACTATCAGCGCAAGCAGACTCAGTGATGTTAAATTTATATTGAACGCATCCATCATCTGCTCTGCTGTTTCTGATTTCGAACCTGATTTTTGGAGTAAGAATCCTTCTGGTAAAAAATTTTTCAGTGTCTGTTCTTCGGATTCATTGTTTAATATCAGATCAATGTAATCGATCTTATTTCCCTTTTCGGTTAACTCCTGTGCCGATGCAATATCTGTTATAAAAAGATTCTCAAGAGCGGATTTGTTATCGGATGTCTCATCGATAAGACCTGCCAGGTAAAGAGTTTTCATTTTCCCGTTGATAAGTACAGATAATGTATCTCCGGTTTGTTTCTTTAATTTTTCAATGCTTTCCTTTGAGAGAAGCACTGAATTCGGTCTGGTAAGGAAATCTTTCAACCCGCCTTCAAGAGAGATACCTGTTTGTGAAAGATAATCCCTGAAAGGTTTCTCAGCAAAAATATCCACACCTAAAAGTTTAAACACTACTTTGCCGGAATCAGGAATGCTGACATATGACTCTATTACCGGAGCCATGTTTCTAATTCCTTTTTCAATCCTGAGTTTTGTATAAAGTGAATCGGGAATTCCTTCGGATGTTCCGGTGATCTGATGAGTTGATTTTCCTGCAACGGCATTCATGGACAGATTAAATGCAGTAGCCGAACTGTAATTTGCAATATCGATCGATACGACGATGGCCACCCCCATTGCAATCCCGAGTACTGATAACCCAAACTGCCATGGATGCCGGAACAAATATCTTAAACTTGATCTTGTCAGACTATTCAAGAACTGTATCCTTTTTAGATTCGGTAAGCTTGCCTTCTTTAAGAGAAAAAATCCGGTCAGCAAGACCAATCACATCTCTGCTGTGAGTTACCATTATCATGGTTTTTCCTTTTTGCTTTACTACTCTGTCCAGAAGATCCACTATCTGAAGACCTGTTTCATAATCAAGATTACCTGTCGGTTCGTCTGCAAGAATTATGTCAGGATCATGTATAAGAGCTCTTGCAATTGCAATACGCTGTTGTTCGCCGCCCGATAGTTTATCGGGATAAGTACTTGCTCTTTCAAGAAGACCTACTTCAGATAAAATAGTTTTTATCCTTTCTTCCTGATCGGTATCATTATTGAGTTCCAGAGGAAGCTGAAGATTTTCTTTTACAGTAAGAGTCGGAATTAAATTAAAGAACTGAAATATGAATCCGATCTTATGCCTTCGTGTAAGTGTCCGGTCTTTTTCTGAAAGTTTTGTAATATCCGTACCGTCGATCTTAACCGAGCCGCTGTCAGGAACATCTATTCCGCTGATGATGTTGAGCAGAGTGGATTTGCCTGAACCGCTTTTGCCGAGAAGAATTACAATTTCACCTTCTTTTATGCTTAGCTCAAAATCATTAAGCACAGTATGTTTGGTATTACCTTCAAAATAATTCTTACTTACGTTGTTTAATTCAAGCATATTTTATAATTAAATTTTACACAGAGAGATAGTAATAAGGTGATCACAAAGACCGAATGAATAACCTGCCGAAAGACGCGAGGTATTTTTGTAGTATCCAAATTAAATTCAATAAAATTAAAATTTACTTATTACTATATACAATTGATGTCATAAATTTTTATCATTAAAAAACCCGCCTGTGATAAATTGCCGAAAGAAATTCAGAGTATTGGCGAAAAGCAAAAATTTCCTGTTTGAGCCAACCGTCAGTGTTTTTCTGACGGTTGGTGAGTTGAAATTTTTGCCGCCAATACGAATGAATTTCCGGCAATTTATCACCAGCGGGCGATTTTTCTTTGTTTCTTTCTTTTGATCGTTCAAAAGAAAGAAAGTAAATCAGAGTATGGTTCAAATCCAATCAATAATTTTATAAAACATTTTTGAAATATATGGAGGTATCATGATTAACTATTTATTATTCTTTCGCCACAAGCAGCGGAGAATATAACCCTAAGCGATTAAATTTATATCCTGCAAATTAACTATTAAGTATAAACTAAAATAGGATAAGTAAAGAACCTGATTCATGATTAAATAAATTTCATAATTATCCAAAAAATATTTTCTGCTAATTCCGTATTTAAAAATTCATTCGGAATATTTGAATTTTATTTTCTATTGATCTTTTCGATTTTCTTTGACTATATGAATACAATCAAACCTCATAAATATTCTTTTAAGCAAGTTGATAAAAATTTTCACTAAATATTCTTTCTGTTTAATTATATCCGTAATGTTTATATCCTGCCAGTCATTCATTGATGTCGGTGATAATATGGTCAGGCATTTCTCCAAACCTGCAAAGATAAAAAACAAAGTTAAGAATCCTGTAAGGGACGAAGTAAAACTGTCAGCACTCTGGGTTGGACATGCGACATTTTTGCTGCAGATCTATGACAGAGTTATTTTTATTGATCCGTTATTTACAAATAATGTTGCACAGGTTCTAAGGAGATATACCGAACCGGGAATAGATCTTAATACTATTGATAATATTGACATGACACTTATATCTCATTCACACATGGATCATCTCAGTCACGGATCGATTGCTGAGATCGAAAAACGTTATCCCGAAACTCATCTGCTATTCCCTGCAGGTGCAGAAGAATTTTTACAGGATTATGATCTTGAATTCCACCGAATGAATTTGCCTGAAAATCAGTATGAATACATTGGGGAATCTAAAATAATAGACAGTGTAATGATAACAGCTGTTACATCCGTTCACTGGGGCGGCAGATACGGCATTGACGGAAAGTTCTGGACAAATGATGGTAGCTGTGGTTTTATAATTCAATACAAAGATGTCACTGTTTACTATACATCTGATACTTCTTATGATGATAAGTTATTTAAATACATAGGTGACAAATATGATATCGATTTATTACTGGTAAATATAATTTACTGTGAAGACTGCAAAGAACCGGATCAGGGCTCATCTCACATTTATCCAATGGGTGCAATGAAAATATTTGAAGATACTAAAGCAAAATACATGATCCCGGCGCATTATGGTTTATTTACTGATGCAAATGTCCAGAGAAAAGCGCTTAAGAAAATGTATCATACAAATGATTATAATATCAGTAAGATAAAAATACTCAAAGCTGGTGAACAGTTTTCGATCAATAAATAAATAAGAGTTAACTTTATTAGTGATATCTATAAATACATTTAAAGATCTTTTGTTCCGCAGGGACGGAATGTCGGTTAAAAAAATGAGAAGAGATCCTTCGTCCCGTAGGGAAGAAATGTTGGTAACAATTTGAAATAATAACAACCCGTCCCGTAGGGACGAAATGTTGGTAACAAGATGAAAAAATAACAGCTCGTCCCGTAGGGACGAAATGTAGGTAAAAAGTATGAGAAAAGATCCTTAGTCACGCAGGGACTGGATATCGGTCAGTTACAATTCAAAAGAAGATTTAAACTCCGGCTTAACTCTGTGCAAACTCGCCTGTTCATAAGCATAAGCCATTGCAATCAAATCCCTTTCCCTGAAAGCACCGCTGAAGAAAGACAATCCGACAGGTAAATCGAACACCTTTCCCGCAGGAACAGTAATATGCGGATATCCGCTCATAGCAGCAGGCGCTGTCAGAAATACATCTCCCCAGCGATCACCGTAAATTACATCCGTACTGCAAGCCGGTCCCATTGTCAATCCGCAGAATGCATCCAGATCATACTTTTTTATTGTTTCGTCTATAATTTTCTTTGAACCTACGTGACTTTTTTCAAATGCCTGTTTGTACTCATCACTTTCAAGTCCGCCTTTTGTATCAATTTCGACAAGTATCTCCTGTCTGAAAGTCGGCATTACTTTATCTTCATTCTTATTATTAAAATCAATGACCTCTTTCAAAGATCTGACTTTTGCATTTGAAGCAGTTAAATATTTATCCAGTCCGTATTTAAATTCATATTTCATTAATTCAAATTCAGCTTCACCAAGCGCATTCAGTTTATCAAGATATTCAAGTTCAATAATTACTGCTCCCTGCTGCCTCAGGGTATCAAGTGAACTTTGAAATAAACTTTCCATGAACTGATTTTCATACTTCTTTTTTTCTATACCTATACGTTTGCCATTGAGAGCATTCTTATCTAAAAATACTGTGTAATCTGAAATATGAGTACCTTTGCTACTCATTTTTCTTTCATCTTCCTGTGAATCCTCTGATATCGCCGCTAATAAAATTGCTGCATCTGTGACAGTTCGCGCAAGTGGACCGGCAGTGTCCTGAGTAAATGAAATTGGGATTATTCCTTCACGGCTTACAAGACCTACTGTCGGTTTTATTCCAACCAAACCGCATACAGAAGCCGGACATGTTACCGAACCGTCAGTTTCTGTTCCGACTGCTGCAACACACAAATTTGCCGATACTGCAACACCCGAACCCGAACTCGATCCGCACGGATTATGATCCAGATAATACGGATTCTTTGTCTGTCCTCCCCTGCTGCTCCAGCCCGAACATGATTTTGATGAACGAAAATTTGCCCATTCGCTTAAATTTGTTTTTCCGAGTAATACAGCGCCGGCATCTCTTAATTTCTTTACAACAGATGCATCATTAGAAGCTATGTTACCTTCCATTGCCAGAGAACCGGCAGTTGTCATCATCTTATCACCTGTATCAATGTTGTCTTTTATTAAAATTGGAATACCATGCATAGGACCCCGGACTTTACCTGAACTTCTTTCAATATCCATTTCCTTTGCAATAGATAATGCATCAGGATTAAGTTCTATCACTGAATTCAGAGCAGGACCTTCTTTATCAATTTCTTTTATTCTTTGAATGTATAATGCAGTTACATATTCTGAAGTGTATAATCCTTTTTCAAACTTTTCCTGTAATTCAGTGATAGTGATCTCATTTAGTTCAAAATCATCAGATATATTTTCCATGGATTTTGCTCCTTTCTTTTTTTCAGATTTAAATGATGATCCGGGAAAAACAGAAATTCCGGATGCAGCAATAGCAGTGTTTCTGATGAAGTCTTTACGTTTCATGATTGAAATTTTTTGATAAGAAATTAATCGAATTGTTTGAAAATAGAAATAATATTAGATGGTAAATTTCAGGTGAATTTTAAAAATTGATCAGACCTTTTAATGACTGATTTCATCCTCACTCTCCAAATTCTTTCATCTCCACTGCCCCAATACTGCAATCGCAACTGTACCAACACTGTCATCCCCGCCCGCCTGCATTGAATACTTTTCGAAAAATAGATTAGGTTTTTATTACAGGAGAAAATTGGAATTTGATATTATAATAAAATATAGTTTTTACAAAAAATTTAACATTAGTTATTCCCCCCTTTGAAAAAGGGGGGCAAGGGGGGTTTGGGAATAAAATGTAAAACTTTTCAGAACAAAAGAATTTAACAATAAACCAATCTTGTCGCCTCAGAGTTATTCCGCACTAAACAATTTTACAATTGTTTACTTTTTATGCACAAAACTCTGAGTTGTTTAGTATTTTTATATTTCAATAAATTGAATTTCTTACTGAAATTTTGGTAGGATGGAAGTTATCAGGTAATTCTCAAACCCCCCTGACCCCCCTTTTTCAAAGGGGGGAAATTTTTAATATAATCTTTGCAATTAGATTCAAATTTTAATGTCTAATTTATTTTAAAGAATGAAATTTTTTAGATTCGAAAAATAGATTAGGTTTTTATTACTGGAGAAAATTGGAATTTGATATTATAATAAAATATAGTTTTTACAAAAAATTTAACATTAGTTATTCCCCCCTTTGA
>JAGQWH010000092.1 GCA_020437545.1 Ignavibacteriota bacterium | reverse complement strand
TCAAAAATCAAAAATCAAAAATCAAAAATCATCTTAGTGTCTTTGTGGTAATCTTTTTTGAAAATACTTTAAATAGAATCTCTATTCAAATTAAAATTTACGTTCTTTAAAAATATAAAATAATTATATTTGAGAAAAATAAATTATGTGCAGACAATTCATCACAGCAGGAAAGCTTTCCAGATTAAGAAAGATCATAGAGGAAGTTTATAATGAAGATCTTAAAATAAGATTGTTTGAAGAAATTGATAAGGATGAGGAAGATCTTGAAGAAGAGATCGACGAAGAACTGGATGACGAAAGGAAATACAAAAGAGATTATGAAGCAATATTAACGCATGACATTCCTGTGATCTCTTACGATGCAGGTGAAAAATTTATTACAAAAATGAAATGGGGAATTCGATTCAGTCCCGAAAAAAAATCCCCGCTGATATTCAATTCACGTGATGATACCATTGCAGCAAAGCCCTTCTGGAAAAATACTTTTGATAAGAACAGAATACTTATTCCGATGTTCGGATTTTATGAGTGGCAGGACATTGGTCAGAAGAGAAAGCTTAAGACTAAAATTACACTGACAGGAAGAAAGATATTCCTTGTACCCGGACTTTACCGGAAGAATAAGGAAAGTATAAATGAATTCACTCTTATCACAACTTCACCGAATACATTCATGAAAAAGATACATACAAGAATGCCTGTGATTCTCGATGATAAAAATGTTTTTAATTATTTTACGGATTCTGCTGATGAGAATCTGGAAAAACTAAAACCCATAAAAGCTGAAATGGAAATGGAAGAGCTGCCGACACCCGAACAGAGGACTTAAAAAGTCACAGTTTCAGTTTTCTGAGTGCAGGAGAAGTAATGGAAACAAACGTTACAATGAGTATCGTCATAACACCTCCGAATACCACTGACGGGACAGTTCCAAGTAATTTTGCCGCTACTCCGGACTCGAATGCGCCAATCTCATTGGATGAGCCGATAAATATACTGTTAACTGCCGAGACTCTTCCTTTCATATTATCCGGGGTCATAAGCTGGATAATTGTACTTCTTACTACTACACTCACGCTGTCAAACGCACCGCTCAGGGCAAGTACGAATAAAGACAGATAAAAATATTTTGAAAGTCCGAATATGATTATACAGATACCGAATCCGTAAATTCCGATAAGAAGATTTCTTCCGGCATTTTTAGTGATCTGAAACCTTGTCATATAAATTGCCATTATCACGGCTCCGATAGAAGGCGCGGCTCTAAGAGCTCCGAGTCCTTCAGGTCCAACCAGTAAGATCTCACCTGCAAATATAGGTAACAGTGCCACAGCACCTCCGAAGAGCACAGCAAACAGGTCAAGTGAAATTGCTCCGAGAATGATCTTTCTTTCGAATACAAATTTGAGTCCGATGGTAAGCCTTTCCTTGAGTGACATAATTGATAGTGCTTCGGGTATCGGTTTCTTTGTGATCGGGGCTATTAAAATTATTGCTAAGATCCAGAAGAAAACAATTATTGAATAAGTATTCGTCGCTCCTATAAATCCGTAAAGCAAGCCGCCTATAGCCGGACCGCTTACTGCGCCGGTCTGCCATGTAGTGGTATTCCAGGTGATGGCATTAGGTAATATCTCCTTCGGAACAAGCTGGGATACAAACGCAAAAAATGATGGTGCGGAAAAACCTCTTCCAATACCGCTTAAAAATATTGCAACATACATTGCGGTTACTTTATTTGAAGCAAAGAGATTGACGGAGTCAGTTGAAATTACTAACAGAAGAACTGAACAGAGTGACATCAGGATCACGGAAGATATAACTATCTTTTTTCTGTCATTTGTATCAGTGATATGCCCGGCAAAAAGTAATACTGAAATTGACGGAATAGCTTCTGCCAGTCCAATCAATCCAAGAGACAAAGGATCTTTTGTGATCTCGTATATCTGCCAGCCGACAATGACCGCCTGCATCTGAGATGCAATGGTAATGAATAATCTCGCAACCGTAAAATTCCTGAACTCCCAGAATCTGAGTGCGGAATAAGGATCAGGTTTTTGTATTTCTTCCGTAGAAGTATTATCGTCGCTCAATAAAAAAATAATTTATGCAATCTGTCTTATTATGAATGTTTTTTCAAGTTTGTATTTAAGGGATATTTTGTATTTCAATTTGAACAGGAAAATAGTCGATGCGGAAAAATACAAGGTCGTTAAATTCAATTTATAAAGCATAGCTTAAGATAAAACCGGAATTTCTTTAAAAAGCACTATATTATTGAATTTCAAATCTGATATAATTTTCCAATCTTACAAGCAATTCTATTTATCCAATCTATAAAAATATATAAAATGTCAAAAAAATACGTGTACTACTTTGGTAATGGAAAAGCTGAAGGTAAATCTGAAATGAAATCGCTTCTCGGAGGCAAAGGTGCAAATCTTGCTGAGATGACAAACATTAAACTCCCGGTTCCACCGGGGTTTACGATCACAACTGAAGTGTGTAATCTTTATTATGCCAACAACAAGAAATATCCTAAGGAATTAAAAAAGGAAGTTGAGGCAGCTCTTAAGAAAGTTGAAAAAGACATGGGCTGTAAGTTTGGTGATAAAAATAATCCGCTGCTCCTCAGCGTAAGATCCGGAGCAAGAGCATCTATGCCGGGAATGATGGATACGGTTCTGAATCTCGGACTCAATGAAAGTTCTGTAGAAGGGCTTATTAAAAAATCCGGAAATGAAAGATTTGTTTATGACTCTTACAGAAGATTTGTGCAGATGTACGGGGATGTCGTAATGGATCTCAAACCAAAAGACAAACATCAGGTGGATCCGTTTGAAGAGATCATAGAGCATAAAAAGAAGCAAAGAAAAATCTCAAGTGATATTGAATTTAATGTAAATGATCTTAAGGAACTCGTTGCAGAATTTAAAGCTGCTATTAAGAAAGAGACCGGTAATAATTTTCCGGATGATCCGATGGAACAATTGTGGGGAGCAATTGGAGCAGTTTTCAGATCGTGGATGAATGACAGAGCTGAAGTATACAGAGCGCTGAACAATATTCCTGTCGAATGGGGAACTGCGGTAAATATTCAGTCGATGGTATTCGGTAATCTGGGTGAGACTTCAGGAACCGGTGTTGCATTTACAAGAAACCCGTCAAATGGTGATAATAAATTTTACGGTGAATATCTTATGAATGCTCAGGGTGAAGATGTGGTAGCCGGTACAAGAACTCCTCTGCCAATTTCAGATTTAAGCAAAGCAAAACCAAAAATATATAAGGAACTTGAACAGGTAAGAAAAAATCTTGAGAAACATTATCGTGATATGCTAGATGTTGAATTTACGATACAGGAAGAAAAACTTTATATGCTTCAGTGCCGTGTCGGAAAGCGAACAGGTTATGCATCTGTAAAGATAGCTGTTGATATGGTAAAGGAAAAACTTATTACTGAAAAAGAGGCAGTTATGAGAGTTGATCCGGAACAGCTTAATCAGTTGCTCAGACCTATATTCAGCACCAAAGAAAAAGAAGAAGCTGTCAGAGACGGAAGGTTACTGGCAACCGGTCTGAATGCAGGTCCGGGAGCCGCATCTGGAAAAGTTTATTTCAATTCATTTGATGCGGTTAATGCTAATGCAAGAGGAGAAAAAGTTATACTTGTCAGGATAGAGACTTCTCCCGAGGATATAAGAGGGATGAATGCTTCCGAGGGAATTCTTACTTCCCGGGGCGGAATGACATCACACGCAGCGCTTGTTGCAAGGCAGATGGGAAAAGTTTGTGTGGCAGGTTGCGGAGCGCTTGATATAGATTATCTTTTGAAGACGATGAAAGTCAAAGGTAAACCTCATGAGATTCACGAAGGGGATTTTATTTCAATTGACGGTTCTACGGGTGAAGTAATAGTAGGTAAGCTTCAGGCAAAACCTTCAGAGATCCTGCAGGTACTTATTGATAAAACAATGTCACCTAAAGAATCAAAAGCATTTTATTACTATTCCACATTTATGAAATGGGTGGATAAATACAGAAGGTTAAAGATCCGCACAAATGCAGATCAGCCGGATCAGTGTGAAAATGCAATTGCTTTCGGTGCTGAAGGAATAGGACTCTGCAGAACTGAGCACATGTTCTTCGGCGGTGACAGAATTGACGCTGTAAGGGAAATGATACTTGCATACAGTACGGAGGGAAGAAAGAATGCACTTGCAAAAATACTTCCTTATCAGAGAAAAGACTTTACAGAGATTTTCAGGGTAATGGATGGTTTGCCTGTTACCATAAGAACACTTGATCCGCCTTTGCATGAATTCCTTCCGCATACCGAAAATGAAATTACAAAACTTGCGGAACTGATCGGTACAACAGTGGATGAGATCAAATACAAATTGAATGCACTGAAAGAATTCAATCCGATGCTCGGTCACAGAGGATGCAGACTTGGAATATCATTTCCAGAAATTACTGAAATGCAGGCAAGAGCTATTTTTGAAGCAGCTGCAACTGTAATTAAAGAAGGTAAGAAAGTTTATCCCGAGATCATGATTCCGCTCATTGGTAATGAAAAAGAATTTATTGAACAGGAAAAAATTGTCAGAAGAGTAGCTGCAGAAGTCATGAAAGAGAAGAAACTGAAATTCAAATATAAAGTTGGAACGATGATAGAAATACCAAGAGCCGCACTGGTTGCAGATAAGATCGCCAGGAATGCAGAATTTTTCTCATTCGGAACAAATGATCTTACTCAGATGACTTTCGGAATATCAAGAGATGATGCGGGTTCGTTTCTGCCTGATTACAGAGAACTTCAGATAATGAAAAGGGATCCGTTCGAATCTATTGATACTGAAGGAGTCGGCATGCTTATGAAATGGGCAGTTGAAAAAGGTCGTGAGACAAGACCTGATATCAAACTCGGTATCTGTGGTGAACATGGCGGTGAACCGGATTCCATTAACTTTTGTGATGAACTCGGGCTTGAATACGTAAGCTGTTCACCTTTCAGAGTTCCGGTTGCAAGACTTGCTGCTGCAAGAGCCAGTATTAATTCAGATAAAAAGAAGTAATTATTTTTTTTATATAAATAAAATATCAGGAGATCGGGAATTATTCTGTATGATTTCTAAAACATGAATATACTTTCATAAAAGAATCAACTGAATTCCTGTCTTCTGAGAAATAAATAAATTTAAATATTTAAAATAAGTTGAATTAAATAAAAAAAATGGAACAGGAAGAAAAAGGAAAAATCCTGGATCAGGTAAAAGAAAAAGTAACTGTTGTAACTGAAAAGATAACGGAAGTAAAGGAAACGTTTCTTGATGATGAGATAATTTCCGAATATAAGCTGATGGGTTCAGAGGCAGCAGAAAAAATTCTTTCACAGATCAATGAATCAAATGATCTGATCATCCGTTCAGGCTATTTAATAAAGAGTGTTTCTGTAGGACTTGGAGTTCCTCCATCTGTTAAATTGACATTTAAATATTCAAAAGAGATCAGCGAAGCAGAAGAGGATGCGTTATTAAAAGAGACTGAAGGCAGAAAAATTCTCAGTATTATACTGAAGGCACTGTTCAAATCAAATGACCTATACAATAAAATTAAAGTTGGAAAATTTAAGATGGATACTGTTGGAATAGGGATAGGATTAATTCCGGATATATCCATTAATCTTACATCAGAATAAAGACCATTTTTCAGCGTAACTGATTTAATATAATTTCATTTTTATTTCAGGAGCTTTTTTATATAAGCTCCTGAAATTTTGTTTTTTAAAAATACAAACATGAAGCCTGTCAACGTCAGTGATTTTGAAAAGATAGCAGCAGAAAAGCTAACTCAGATGGCTTATGATTATTACCGGAGCGGCTCTCACGATGAGATCACTCTTTCGGAAAATATTGAGGCTTTCAAAAGAATATTTCTGAAATACAGGATATTGGTAGACGTAAGCAAAAGAGATCTGTCAACGGAGGTTCTTGGTCAGAAAATTTCAATGCCTGTAATAATTGCTCCGACTGCATTTCATAAAATGGCTCACTCCGATGGGGAAGTTGCAACCGCCAAAGCAGCCGGTGATGCAGGTACAATAATGATCTTAAGCACCTTGTCAAATTCCGATGTTGAAGATGTAGTGAAAGCATCCGCAGGACCGGTCTGGTTTCAGCTTTATGTTTATAAAGACAGAGCTGTAACAAAAGAGCTGATTGAAAGAATAACTAAAGCAGGATGTAAAGCACTGGTTCTAACTGTTGATGCTCCTATCCTTGGAACTCGGGAAAGAGATGTAAGAAACAGGTTTAATCTCCCAGAAGGACTTAGTATAAAAAACTTACTTCCATTAAATAAAGATAAACTCCCGGAAATGAATGATTCCGGACTTGCCGGTTATGCCAGAGAGCATCTTGATCCTTCATTATCATGGAAAGATATTGAATGGCTGAAATCGGTAACTGATTTACCCATCATAATAAAAGGAATCGGCTGTAAAGAGGACGCTGCTCTGGCTGTACTTCATGGAGCGGATGGAGTAGTTGTTTCTAATCATGGAGGCAGACAGCTTGATACCAGCCGTGCTACAATTGATGTGCTTCCTGAAGTTTCGGATACGGTAAATGGTAAAATTGAAATCTTACTTGACGGTGGTATCCGGAGAGGAACAGATATTTTAAAAGCCGTTGCACTCGGCGCTAAAGCAGTTCTGACCGGAAGACCGGTACTCTGGGGACTTGCCGCAGACGGACAGGCAGGTGTTTCAGCTGTTCTTGAGATATTCCGGAATGAATTAGATGTTGCAATGGCTTTATGCGGATGTGATTCAGTTAAAAAAATATCCGGAGATCTTATCGCTTAAAAATATAAACCCGCACCAAAAGTTAATTTATTATCGGCTCGTTTCCTTCCCACCGAAACAACATTATCAAAAGTGTAAGTATATATGACATTCAGTCTGAATAAATTTGTCAGTGGAATCTCAAGTGTAGTATTTAAAAATTTATTGGAATTAGACCATTCATCAACAACAGGCTGATACAGAAACACGAAATTAAAAATGAGTTTATCATCAAACAGGTTTTGCTTTGTTTTCAGACGAAATGATAATCTTGCTTCCTTGGACTGAGTGTTTCCGGGCTTTTCAACAAGTTTCAGATAATCATAGATCAGAGCAAGTGAAACAGATGATTTGTGTTTGTCTTGCGGGACAAACAAATATTTAAGCCCGCCGCCTGTCTGTGAGCGTAGATCGATACCTTTTCCGAATGTGTACTCAAGATACTGAAGAACAAAGGGTGAGAATATGTTGTCATAAAAAAGATCTGCAGTCAGTGAACCATAATAAGAGTTGTCATCTTTAGCTCCGCTGTTTTCTCCATAATCTCCTGCAGCATTAAGTATCATTTCGAGTTTTTTATTGACCCGCTTTAATTCACCTCTTCCCTGTATCAGGAATTTATTGGTGTTACCTGATTGATAAAGTCCGGATCCGGTAATTGATCCTGACCATTTTGTTTCGGATGAATCTTTATCTCCGGAAGAATCCTGAGCAACAGATGAATCTGTATAAATTAAAAACAATACTATAAACAGAAAATATTTAATCATAAAAAATTTATTTTTTTCAAAATATGTTTTTGAAATAAATATTAATATGGTTAAATGCAGATATTAAATACAAAACCCTGCCGGAAAAATCCTGCAGGGTCTTTTGAGGGTTGTTTAATGATACGACAAAAAGTAAAAAATCAGTTGCTGTATTTTATGCTGTATGTAAATTCTTTACCGGAATAGTCGCTACCGGTCCATAGATTAAGAGAATTTAATTTTGCAATTACATTCTCGACCAGATCTTCATTGATTCCTTTAATGCTCTTAAATGTTATCCTGCCGTCTTTTTCAACTACAGTAACAACACTTACTCTGCCGTTAAGATCCTTGCTTTCAAATTTCAGGTATGGAATTTTCAGGACTTCTTTTACTTCCTGAATTATCTGTGAATTTAATTCAGCAGCCTTGTTTCCGGATCCTCCGTCAGCTTTTGAATATCCTGAAATTAAAAAGAACATGGATAAAACTAAAATTGTAAATAAAATTTTCTGGGCTTTCATTTTTTTTACTCCTTAAAATTATTTGAAAAAACTTATGGTAGTTTAGACGAGTATGAAAAATGAAAGTTTCACTTTTATTTTAATGTTACTTTAATTGATGATTTTTTAATGTGTTATTGTTTTTTAAGAACTGCTTTTTGAACTGCATAAACAGGGTATGATTCAACGAGTCCGTTTTCATCACTTTCTCTGCCGGATATTTTTGGTGAATGTACCGGCGCTGAGATCACCTCAAAATGAATTTCACCGTTTGTTAAATGGTATTTTGAAAACAAAATATTCTTCTGTACTGAAAACGTATTATAAAAAGCATTGTCAGAAAAAAAATAATCCAGTACAATTGAATTGTTTTCATCAAGCAGATACTGACCTTTTTCAGGATCAACAGTTTTCAATATATAATCTTTTGATAATTCACCTCCATAATTTGTAATCCATTTCCATTCTCCCGGAGTATCAGTTTCTGAAATGGTTAAAGTCATTTCAACAATGTTTGATTTTCCATCTGAAGTTTTTATATCAAGCTGACCGCTCCATACTCCGATCCATTCATCAATCGATGAAAATTTGGTTTCGCTTTTTGAAAATGTAATTCCGGTTGCAAGAAAAGCTAAAACAAAAAAGAAGACAATGATTAAGTGTTTTTTCATTCTGGTAATTTTTATTTTAATAGTTTATTAATGTTTCTTATAAATCCTTTGTACTTGGTTCTTCTGACAGGAGTTCCTTCAAATATTTTATTGAAAGAGTCTTCATCCCAGGATAAAAATTCATCAGCGTTTTTATTGAAAATTTCCTTTCGGGGAAAGAATAACTCATTGTCAGTAAAAAATTTATTGTCATTGAACGGACATACATCCTGACAAATATCGCATCCGAAGATCCAGCCGCTCAGATCAATTTCTTCGGGTATATCATTTCTGTTTTCTATGGTTTGATATGAAATACATAAATTGGCATCGACTGAATATTCTTCATATATAGCACCCGTCGGACAAGCACTTACACAAAGCGAACATCCTCGGCAGAGATCCTCAACAGGTTCATCATAATCCAATTCTGTGTTTACAAGAATAGTTGCTATAAAGAAAAAACTTCCGAAATCCTTATTGATCACATTAGTATGCTTTCCCATCCAGCCAATACCACTCCTTACTGCCCATGATTTGTCCATTACGGGACCGTCGTCTATATAAGCTCTGGTTTTTAAATTTTCCTGAAGCTTTTCAATTTCAGCGCAGAGAGCTTTAAGTTTTTTTTTTATGACCTTATGATAATCTTTTTCTCCCCAGGCATAACGGGAAATTTTCGGAATGTCCGGATCTTCTTTGTGTGCAAATGGTGTGTCATATAAAAAAGCCAGTGAGATTACGGACTTCACGTCACTCATTACAAGTTCTGGGTTGATCCTTTTTTCAAATGTATTGTTCATCCATTTCATATCGGCATTCATTTTTTCTTCAAGCCATAGTTTAAGGTATCTTCCTTCTTCCATCAATTCTTCAGCCATTGAGATCCCCACTTTTATAAAGCCGGATTCAATACATTTCTGTCTGATAATATTAGTAATATTGTTTTTCAAATAATCTCAAATTTAAATAGTGAGTTATGAATGTATAAGGAAGTTTAATATTTTGAATCTGAATCAAAATTCATTCATACGGAATCAGATTAGACTTTTTCATAGTGTTCATTCCAAATCATTTTATATCATAGTCAAAGTCGAATCGTTTTTCCGCAGGCTTTTTTACATAGATCCATTCTTTCTCAATTTTCAATTCAAAAGTTCTGAGTCTGCATCCTGTCTTAGCCGGTTGCTCGCCTGTCTCAAGATGGAACTGATATCCATGCACCGGACAGGCAAGATACATCTCTTCAATATATCCGTCATACATTTGCGAAGTGTGATTATGCGGGCAGATATTGTCTACTGCAAAATAATTTTCGCCTACCCTGAATAAGGCAATTTCGTTTTCATCATCAAGCTGATATCTTTTGCCTTTTCGGTTACAGATTTCCGAAGTCTTGCAGATCTTTACAAATTCATCTTTCATGCGGATAAAATAGAAAACTTAAATTGAAATTAAAGTGAAAACCTTTTTAAATAAAAAAACCGGATCCTTAAGATCCGGTTTCATAAAAAAACTAAAAATTAATTTAAGGACTTATTTTACAAGCAGCATCTTCTTGGTATCTGTGAATTCACCGCTCTGAAGTTTATAATAATATAAACCGCTGGAGAGATTTATTCCTCCATCTGTAGCGGAAAAATTTACCGAATAATTTCCTGCTGCCTGATTCTCATTTACGAGAGTCATTACTTCTTTGCCAAGCTGATTGTATATCTTTAAAGTGACAAAGTCCTGATTTTTGATCTGATAATTTATAACAGTACTCGGATTAAACGGATTCGGAAAATTTTGAGACAGTGAATATTGAACAGGTATTTCATTGTTGATTGCGATACCGGTTGGAGTTTCGTTATAACCGGTAAGCTTTATATCATCAATATAAATTCCATCAGCGGTAACTGATCCGTTGCTTATCATCGAGAATCTTATCTTCAGAGATGTAGAGCCACCGGCGATTGATGAAATATCAATAACTTCTCTTGTCCAGTTGCTTACAGTTTTATTATAAAACCTTGGTGAAGTCCAAGTAACTCCGTTATCATTTGAAACATCAATATATGCATTATCAAGCGTATCAATAGTATGCTTATACCAAAAGCTTAATTTTAATACCGGGCTGGCTGAAACATTCAAAGGCACAGTAAGAGTTAAAGATCTTGTTGTAGTGTTGGAATAATTACCAGTCGGACTATCTGAAAATGAATTATTCCCGGAATGGGGAAGTGAAGAGGAAAGTCCCCAGCCGCCAACGGCAGTCCATCTTGAAAGACCGTTTTCAGCACTGTCAAGAAGAATTATATTTCCTCCGCCAACAGGTATATATACATCCTGTGTATAAACTGTTTTGACATTATCAAGTTTGAATGTCAAAGTTGCCTTCAATGCAGTGTTGACCGGTGTCAGAGCCGATACAGTAAAATTAAAATTTACGCTGTCGGTTGCAAATGAATTCATACCCGGAATTGTAATTGTACCGTTCTGAATATTGAGAAGCGGGTTCTGTGAAGTAAGTTCTATTTTCACATTTTGCGCATTCATCAGTCCTTTATTTTTAAAATCCACTTTTAAATATCCTGATTCTCCTGCATTGTATTTCTCATTGTCAAGATTAGTTCTTACCGGTTCGACATAAGGTCCGCATGAAAGAGCGAAATAAATATTCTGTGATAAAGTACTTGCTGCCAGAAGCATGATCCTTGACTGAAGCGGCCAGAATCCATCTGTACTGGTACCCACTTCCGGTGTCATGGCAATAGCAGATGCATGTCCCGAATCACTGTAATACCAGTCATCGGTTACTCCTCTCACACCATAATTAACAGTTTGATTTGCTCTGCCGAGTGTAAAATGATTGTTGATGACCATGTCCTGCGAAAGACTCTGAAAAATGTTTTCGTCCGGGGAGGGAGCATCCACATAACCCCATGGTCTGATAAGATAATTTCCATAAGTATGATAGCTCAATACACCTTTGAAATTCCGTGAATTGACAAAGTTCATCGCATTCTGAGTTTCAATTTCTGAAAAAGGTGAAGTACCTCTGTAAGTATCAGATGACGGAGAAGTTGATGAACCATTATTGGATGAATTCCAGAATTCATAAGTACCGTAGTTTCTGTTTAGATCAACGCCGTAAGTAGTGCCGCTGTTAAGCTTTCTGTTTTTTCTCCAGAAGCCGCCGCCGTTTGGATTTGTCGAACGGTTGTATTCATATCCGTCCGGATTAAATACCGGGGTAAAATAAAGTTCACGGTTGCTCAAAATGTAATTTGCGATCGGGTCGGTATTATAATTTTCGAGAAGCCAGTATATAAAAAATATATTCTGCTCCATACTCATAGGTTCACGTGCGTGTATCAGAGAGTGAAACCATACTTCAGGTCTTCCGGTAGTTGTATTCGGATCATTGGAAACTCTTACAGTCCACATTTCTCTGTTTTCAACTGTGTTTCCGATTGAAAATTTTTGAGAGATAAGTCCAGGATATTCCAGTCTCATTGAATCAAGTTTATTCACAACTTCGGCATAAGTCAGATACCCGCCCATTGTTCCGTAGATCGAATGACTTATATTGAATTGTTCATAAGCTGTCTGCATGGCAGATTCCATTTCAGCCGAAGACATTTTATTATTTTCTTCGTAATATCTCTGAAAGTCGTCTATTATTACTTCATATATAACGCCGGATTTTCTGAGCATTTGAATTTCTTCTTCCGAAAGCCAGGTTTCGATATATCCGTCATGAGATTCCAAGTGGTCAAAGAAGAGCCCTTCATTATTAATTTTCTTAACATCCTGTTCGCCGGTTATATAAACTTTTAGTAAAGAATGTTTTGGCTGTTCTGAATTTTGAGCTGAATAAGCAGTCATTGAAAATATAAACAGAAAAATGCTAACAGATAAAATTGTAACGAGGTTTGAAGATCTTAATTTTTTCATAAATCTTGTTGGGTTGGAGTTAAATAAAAAAATCCCTCCTTACTAAAAAATATCAGCGAGGGGGAATGTTGTAATATATTGTTTTTAAATTTTTGAGTGTACAAAATTAGTCATTCTTATATGTTAAATCAATCCTTTGGAAGTATGGATGATTAGTTTCCGCCACGGCGGATGGTTAAATGGTTGATTGGTTAATTGGTTAAATTATATAAGTTCATTTATTTAATAAATTACAATAATCCGGAATTATTCAGGTTCAGTGTCTGCAAAATAAGCTGCGCCTTTAACTGCTGAATATCTGTCATTAATTATATACACGGGAGTCATTTCCGATAAGTAGCTTAATCTGCCTTTGTTAAGAAAAGAACTGAGAAATATTTTGCTTTTCATTAATGAAACATTTTCTATTGGAATACTTCCGCCTAAGTAAACTCCGCCGGTGGCTTTAAAATTCATGACCATGTTGGCGGTCTGTCTACCAAGCGCAGAAACAAATATATTCATCACGGCATTGCAAATTCCATTCTTTCCGGTTTTTGCTTCCGAAGAAATAACACTCGCCTTGTCTTCATTTCTGAATCGTTCCTTTAATTCAATGCCGGTCTTATACTTCCGGGTTGATTCCAGATAATCAAAAATATTTACAATGCCCATTCCGCTTACAACTCTTTCCCAGCTTACATGACCGTATCTTTTTTTCAGAAATTTATATAGTCCGTATTCGAGATCATTATCCGGCGCAAAATCAGTATGACCGCCTTCCGTCGGAACGATATGATACTTTTTAATATGATGATCATAAATCAATGCTGCCTGTCCCAGACCGGTTCCGGGTGCGATAACTGCGATATTACTTTTAGTCTTAGTTACTTTTCCTTTATGTAAAGTTGTCAGGTCTTTTTTTTCAATATACTCTATTGAACAGGCAAGCGCTTCCAGATCATTAAGGAGTTTAAAGTTTTTGATCTTCAGATCCCGGGATAATTTTTTTTCATCAAGTATCCACGGAAGATTGGTTGAGATAATTTTTCCTTTAATTTTAGGTCCCGGAGCTCCTATGCAGGCAGAATCCACAGAGATATTTTGTTTGCTTAAATATTCTTTTATTATCACATCGAGAGATGGATAATTTCTGCTGGAAAATTTTTCTGAATGCATGATGGAGATTTTGCCATTACCAACTCTGCACAAAGCCAGCTCGGTTTTGGTCGCCCCGGCATCTCCGGCTAATATTATATTCAACATTTAAATTTAAAAGTTTTATGATCTTTTAACTGTTGCTTCGATAAGTCCGAATGGTTCATCAGTAGGAATAAAAATTTCATTGTCATTATTCAGCCCGAGTTTCTCAAGATCAAATAGTAAGTAATGCTTGTTCGGCATGATTATATGGATCTCTCCAACTTCTTTAACATATTCAATTACATTTTTTCCCATCTCATAAAGAGTATGCTGAACTGATAAGCTCTTATGACCTGCAAAAGTTTCCAGTATGATCCTGCGGACATTGTTGTGTTGTTCATTGAAATTAACGTCGGGTTTATTGTAAATCCATTCTGCCGTTACGCTTGTTGAAAAGACCCTGTCAGAAGTTTCCTTCAGAGTAGTATATTTGTCTTTATAAAATTTCTCAAAGCCGGAATCAGTTGTCTTAAGTATAAGGAGATCGGTCAGTCCTGAAGTTATTGTTTTTTCATTTTCCATTACGGATATTTTAGCTGTTTTCTTTTCATTACCCGAACGGATGAATGAGTGATCGGAATTTATTTTATCCTCACCGGTATGAATTCTTTTCCAGAGTTTTTCAGAGATCTCCGCACTGACTTTTGATATCTGTTCATGATTCTTTAAAAGATATTCACACAGAGATAACCCAAACTCTTCAGGAGAATTTACCGGATCTTCTTTTGCAAGAGCGTAGACAGTGTTTTTCATGGTATCGGTAGGGAGTACTTTTGAATTGTCACCGTCGGTATGGGCAGATTCAAAATCACCTTCGAGGAGAATGTTTACAGTAAGCTCAGAGATATCATGGACTTTTCCGGATCGTTTAACTTTTAGCAGGCGGACACAGGATTTACCATAAGTGTTGGATGATATGATTGCGGGCATGATTTTTATTTTTTTGTAAATATAACTTTTAAGCTCTTTTATTAATATCCAACAATTCCGGAAAACATAAAAACAGGAAGATCTTTATAGGTGATTTCCGGTGATTTGTAATTGAGCAATAGAAAGTCTATTTTCAAAAAAATTAAATGAACACATATGAAGAATCTATTCTCTTTATTTATCTTCGCAGGATTAATTTATATAATTAATCTTTCAGGATTCACATCAGAACAAACCAACAAAGATCAAACAAAATTCTCCACTTCCAGAGGTACGGCAGATATTGAAATTAAAGTTCT
>JAGQWH010000091.1 GCA_020437545.1 Ignavibacteriota bacterium | reverse complement strand
TTAATTCTGTTTAAAAGAAATACAGACTTTTGGAACATATACAGTTGAGTGAATATCTTTAAAAAATTATTATAAGTTACTAATTACTTCTCAGTATCTTTACAATTCGATCATATACGATCTCTGATAAATTCCAGGAGTATCCACCGCTTGTATTTACAAACTGAACAACGACCGCATCAATGTCTTTATGATACCGGGCAATGCTGGAGTATCCCGGTAATAGACCTGTATGTTCAAATACATATATGGAGGAATAAATTGCCTGTTCATTTTCATTTAGTAAAGATCCATCGTTCAGCGCTCTCAGGAATATTCCCACGTCCTGTGCTGTAGCTAACATTGATCCTGCAGGACTTATAAAACTATTATCCTTTAAATCGCCATCAAAACCTTCGTCATACCCGCTCATGACCTTGTTAATATCCACTTCACTAAGCAAACTGTAAGTATTGTTCAGCTCAAGCGGATTCAAAATTTCATTCCTGATATATAGGTGATGGCTATATCCCAATGTCTTATCCAGGATTTCGCCAATCAATAAATAATTAGTATTTGAATAACTATATTTTTCATCAGGTTCGAAGTCAGCCGGCTTATCCAGCACCAACCCAATATTTTCTTTATAGCTTTTCGGCGCATTTTCCCAATAGCCGGGTGAGTCCGTATAATTGGGAATGCCGCTTCTGTGCTGCACCATCATCCGTAATGTAATTTTATCGGCATTATCAATTCTTCCCAAAAGTTCCGGCAAGTAATCTGCGAGCGTTTTATCTAAAGACAACTGTTTTTCATTTACCAGTTTAGCTACAGAAACAGCAACATATAATTTACTGATACTTGCAATCTTGAATAAAGCTTCAGGGTAGGCAGGTATTTTATTCTTCCGGTCATGCCAGCCTGCTGCATAAAACTCCGGTGGTTTACCTGCTATGTCCACATATACTATTATTCCATCAAGTCCAAGATCAATTGCTTCATCAACTTGCTCCTGAACCGTGTCAGGTAATGGTATGATCCATGCTTTTACCAGGATCCATGGCACGAAGAACAAAGAGGATATGCTTGCAAGAATAAATATTATTCTGAATATTCGTTTTGTTTGTTTTTTTGACATATTATTTCAAATCTAAGCTTCATTAAAAATTTTTCATATTGGTAATCGGATTGTTAGATGGAGTACTTAGAATAGATACACTTAACAAAATTACAAAAACTTGCTTAAAAATACAAAAAGGTATCAGGCATTTCTGCAGGATGTTTGTTGATCGGGATAGTATTCCTGAGCGAAGGGATGGTCAAATACGGAAGCATCAAAGTATTAGACACATGTTGCGAAACTCCCGGTTCGTAATGTACTTACAAATTATTTCTAATTACTGGCTTATTCTGCTTCGCAAGTTCAGAAAGATCTATTCTTGCATTAGTCATATTGAAATTTTGAAATCTGTATTTGCAAGTTCTCTCAGCTGTCTTTCTCCGACTGAGGACGGTACAGATCTCATTAAAGCATTTCTCAGGCTTATAAGGATAGGATTTTCTAACTGAGCGATCCTTCCAATTTTTCTTGAAGTATCAGTGATCCATTTTGTTCGTTTCAGCCTGCGTTCTTCGAACATTTTAAATGCAGCTTCAAAGTCAGGGTTGTCAACTATACACTGACCTAAAACCACAGCATCTTCTATAGCCTGGCAAGCGCCCTGACCCATATTTGGAGTAGTGGCATGAGCCGCATCACCGATCAAAACGGTTCGCCCGAAAGAGAATTTATTCAATGGTTTAATATCAGAAATATCATTATGGATCAGATCTTTATCCTCTGTTAAACGAAGTATTTCGGGGATCGGGGCATGATAATTCTTAAACCTGTTGTACAGATCTTCTGTTTTGTATTTGCTCATGACAGGATCGAAGGCTTTGGCATTGACACACGCAAACCAGTATACCGAATTTTCGGCAAGCGGCACAATACCAAAGCGGCCATTGGCTCCCCAGGTTTCAGATGTTTCATTAATATTCAGCGAATGGCAGTCTACAACCGCCCGCCAGCAGGTATAGCCGGCATATCCCGGAGAGACATCCGGCAGGAGTTTTTGTCTTATCTGAGAATTTATTCCATCTGCGGCTATAAGATAATCGGAAAGATGGGAACTGCCGTCTTCAAAAAGAAGCTTTATGGCATTATCAGAAATTTCAATGTCTTTGATCCGTTTGTCTGTGCGAACTGAAGATGGATCTATCCCGGATAAAAGCACTTCATGAAGTTTTGCTCTGTGTATAGTAAAGTTACCAATACTGTCAGTTGAATTGAATGAAGTCTTCGAAATTTGTTTTCCTGTTTGATCAAATATAGTAAAGGATTGAAGTGTTCTCCCTGCTTTCACAATATTATCATAAATGCCAAGTTCTCTGAAAGCCATCATGGCATTGATACCCAGCCCCAGTCCGGCACCAAGAGGCAGCATTTGTTTACTTGCTTCAAATATTACGGATTCTATGCCAATGTTTTTGAGGGCGATAGCAGCAGCAAGTCCTGCAATCCCTCCGCCTGAAATGCTGATTGTTTTTTTATTCATTCAAATAAATAAATTTATCACGGCATTGATGCAGAATATCAAAAGTCAATGAGTTATATTTTCTTAAATTTTCTGACCTTATGTATCAGCCTGTGCATGTGCGGGTCGAATTTATCAACAGGAGTCGAAAGCACTTCATCAAAACTCATCCGGTGAAAATCACTGAATTCGTTTTCATATTCATGACCTTTCGCAGTAAACGGTTCAGCGGAATCTTCAATGAACAAATACCACAGAGAAACATCTGTGTGAGGTTCGCTGATGCCAGCTGTCTTTGTTACAGTTACAAAAAAAGGAACATTTTCGTCCGGGATACCGGGTGAAAATAGTTCGGGTGAAGACCCCAGCTCTTCCTTCAATTCTCTTCTTGCAGCAGTCAGAGGCATCTCGTTAATTTCAATATGACCGCCACAGGGGAGCATGAGCTTTGCTTTTTTATGATCAAAAAGAAGAACCGTTTCTCTGTCAGGATCCAGGATAAGGCAATAACTTACGAGATGTTTCGGAGGCACGGCGTCTTTTTTGATCCGGAAAATATTCACGCCGCTTGAGATCCAGTTGATGATATCTTCGGCATGAACTCTTTCCAAATCGTCATAAGGAATAACTGATGCAACCAGGCTTTTTATTTTTTCTTTGATAAATTTGTCTTCCATAAAAATTCACCTCTTAAAAGGCTCCACTCTATCCTCAAAATCCGGTCGGTAATAATTCTCAGATTCAAACTCCTGAAGGAAACCATTGTCAAGTCTGAACTCTTCCAGGTAATCAAGTACTTTAAAATATTCTCTTTCCCTGATATTTCTCGAAAGCAGATCAGATGTGAGAGCTTTGTGAGTCGGGTAATACTGAGACATTACGGACAGGCTTATATTATTGTCGAGTTCGGAAATGAATTTCAGTGTATCATAACTTCCGGCTATGTCATTCGGAAGGATCAAATGCCTGATGATAAGACCTCTTTTTATTAGATTATTTTCCATAAACAATTCGCTGCCGACCTGTATGTGCATTTCCCTGATCGCTTCCCGTGAATAATGAACATAATTTTTGATCTTTGAGTATTTGTATCCGTATTCATCTTCGGAATATTTCAGGTCGGGGAGATAGATGTCTATTATTCCATCGAGGAGTTTAAGCACTTCTGAAGAGTCATAAGAATTTGTATTGTAAACCAAAGGAATATTAAGTCCGTTACGAGTGGCGATTTCGAGAGCAAGAATGATCTGCGGAACGAAGTGCGTTGGCGAAACAAATCCGATTGCATTAACATTTTTGTTTTGCAGTTCGAGCATCATCTCAGCGAGACGTTCGATCGTAACTTCGTTTTTGATCTCTGTCTTATGATTTTGCGAGATCTCATAATTCTGACAATACACGCATCTCAAATTGCAATTGCCAAAAAAAATATTTCCAACGCCATTCTCATTTCCATTTGCTTTATCTCCAACAAGTCCGGGCTCTTCTCCAAAATGAACGCAGTAAGAAGATACAACCGGTTTAAAACCGGAGTAACATGCGGCAATCTCATTTTTGACTCTGTTGACCCGGCAGTCTTTGGGACAGATATCGCAGTCAGCAAGCATGGCTTCTAATTTTTTAGCCCGGACAGAAAGTTCGCCGGACCGGAATAATTTTATGTAGGAAGGTTCAAACATAGATTTTTGAAAACATTTTATTTTTACTACTAAAGCGCGAGATTGCCTCAAATCCGCCGCGGCGGATCGAAGACTCAAAGCTAAAACTTTAAATCAAATTCCTTTGAGCCTTTGAGTCTTCGAGGCAACCTGATTTTATAAATACAAGAACCGAATTTATTTTTATACATTTATTAAAATCTAAAAATCATATTTTGGAAACATTGCAAAATATATTTTTTTAATGAAAACGAAAATTTTATTATTTCTGCTTATAATAATTTCTATTGCTTCTTTAACAGCAATTGATGTAAAAGCACAGATAGAGAATGTACCATTAGAAGATCCTGTTTATAAGTTTTTGAAAGAGATGACCGTTAAAAGAATAATTGATGATTATGTAGATGACGATCCTAATCTTTCAAGATTTCAGGTAGCGGATATGCTGAAGACAATGTATGAAAAAAAGTCACAGCTCAGCCGTACCGAGATTGAGATATTAAAAAAATACATGATCGAGATTGTACCCGAAGAGCTGAATAAAAAAACAACAACTTCATTATTCAAAGGTAATACAGGAGCTGATTATGGAATCAATGGACTCGTGACTGACAAACAGAAATATCTGTTTGCCTATCAGAAAGATGATAATAATATTTTTATGAATGTGATTGGAAATCTGTATTACGTAAACGGGATCAAACCCACAGTAAAGTCAAATGCATGGTTGTTCGATGGCGGTCTGGATTTCAGAGGAAGTTTGTTTAATAAGATCGGATATAATCTGTCAGTATTAAAAGGCGGCGCTGCAGGCGATTCGGTTTTGATAGAATCCGCTTACCCGCCTATAAAATCTACTTTTAAGTATGTAGAGAATATAGAGAATATTACTAATTATGATTTCACAAACGGATATTTGAAATTTTATACAGAGCCGACAGAGGGGATGGATCTTGCGGTTCAGATCGGCCGTGAAAAACTGGTTTACGGATATGGCTACAGTAAAAGACTTGCATTATCAGGTGATGCGCCGAATATGGATTTTCTTAAATTCATGTTCAAGTATGGTGTGATAAATTATTCATCAGTTTATGGTTCGACGGTAGGTGAATACAATCCTGACAGGGATCTCAGATACACAAAATATTTTTCGGCAAACAGGCTAACGATTTCACTGGATAATTTATTTAATGTCGGAATAGGGGAGACGATTATTTCCTCAAGAGGAATCGAATTCGGATATCTGAATCCGCTTTTGTTTTATAAGTTCGCCGAGATGTCCTTACAGGACAGGGACAACGGAACATTGTTCTTTGATATGCAGACACATTTCCTTAAAGATCTTGAGCTTCAGGGAACATTCTTTCTTGATGAAAATATACTTTCCAATCTTTCCGATCTTGAAAGACAGACAAATAAAACGGCATATCAGCTTGGATTCTACTGGTATGAACCAATAGGTTTTGAAAATTTTTCTCTGATATTTGAATACACAAAAATCCGTCCATACGTTTACACACATTTTGATCCCGAAAACAGATATACAGCATTTGGTGTAATAATCGGACATCCGATAGGTCCAAATGCAGATCAGTTGTTTTTAAAAATGAATTATAATTTTTCATCAAGAGTCAGCGCAAATCTTGAACTTCAGAAAATCAGAAAAGGTGAGAATATTTATAATTCCGAAGGAGAGGTTGTATTTAATGCAGGCGGAAGTGTTTTTGACACATTTGTTCCTGAAAGGGATTCGGATAAGGCATATTTCCTTGACGGAGTCAGGGTGAATGATTACAGCGTAAGAATGAATTTAGTTTATGAACCGCTTTTGAATTATACATTTGATTTTAATTATGTCTATAATATAAGTAAGAATCTGACATATGGCGGGAATACTGACAGGAGTTATGCTTATGTGAGGTTTAATTTAGGGTATTAGGTATTAGGTATTGGGTATTGAGTATTGGGTATTGAGTATTGAGTAGTTTTAAGAAGATTACAAAATGAATTAAAGAATATATTTTAATATTTTTGATATTTTTGATATTTTTGATATTTTTGATATTTTTGATATTTTTGATATTTCAATAAAGGGCGGGAAATAGTATATTTACGGGATTTTAATAATTTAAAATTTACGGTTAAAATTGTATTCTAAAAAAAATTTTAAAGAAAGGAAAAATTTAGTTTTTTGTATAAAAAATCTGCAAATTAACACATCGAAGCATAAATAATTCTGCTTAAATTTTTTCAATCTGAAGTTTTCTGAGATACTCAAAGTTTAAAATCATATAAGCATCATACAAGACTGTATGTTAGGGATGATTGCCGGCTCCTGAAGATAAACTCAGGTTATTTGATTTTTATCAGAAAATCAATTGACTAAAAATATTAAAATTTGTATTTTGTATGTTTCCATAATAATCAGATAAAAGAAATTTGCCAACAATTAATCAGTTAATAAGAAAAGGCCGGAAGAAGATCATCTCCAAGAGTAAAGCGCCGGCAATGGATTCATGTCCGCAAAAGCGCGGAGTATGTACCAGAGTATACACATCCACACCTAAAAAACCTAATTCTGCTTTAAGAAAAGTAGCCAGGGTAAGACTTACAAACGGAATAGAAGTCACGGCTTATATACCGGGTGAAGGTCATAATCTGCAGGAGCACTCGATTGTTCTTATAAGAGGCGGAAGAGTTAAAGATCTTCCGGGTGTAAGATATCACATTATAAGAGGGGCACTTGATACAGCCGGAGTAGCTAACAGAAAGAAGGGCCGTTCGAAGTATGGCGCTAAGAAAGCAAAAACTGCTGCAAGTTAATTTTATTTAATAAATAATTATAATAATAAAGATTTATATTTTACAATGAGAAGAAAAAGAGCCGAAAAAAGAATCAGAAAGCCGGATCCGAGATACAATGACATATTGATCGGAAGATTCATTAACAGCATAATGGAAGACGGTCAGAAACAGGTTGCACAAAGAATAATGTATGATGCATTTAAAATAATTGCAGATAAGACAAAAGGTGAGCCGCTTGATGTATTCAGAAAAGCTGTCAACAATGTACAGCCGGCAGTTGAAGTAAGATCAAGAAGAGTCGGTGGATCAAATTATCAGGTACCAACGGAAGTAAGACCTGACAGAAGAGTTGCTCTGGCAATTAAATGGATATTGAATTATACAAGGGCAAGAAATGAGAAATCAATGTCATTAAAACTTGCTAATGAACTTATGGCAGCAGCCGTGGGTGAAGGAAGTTCCGTAAAAAAGAAAGAAGATGTTCACAAAATGGCTGAAGCCAATAAAGCTTTCGCACATTTTAAATGGTAATTTTAAAAATCTAACAAACGAATAGTTTAAAATAAAATGGCAAGACAGGTAACATTAGCTAAAACAAGAAATATTGGTATTATGGCTCATATTGATGCCGGTAAGACCACTACGACTGAAAGAATATTATATTATACAGGAAGATTACACAGGATCGGTGAAGTGCATGAAGGCGCAGCAACAATGGACTGGATGGAGCAGGAGAAGGAAAGAGGTATTACAATTACATCTGCAGCAACTACATGTTCATGGAATGATCACAGGATCAATATCATAGATACGCCGGGTCACGTTGATTTTACTGCGGAAGTTGAAAGATCCCTAAGGGTTCTTGACGGCGCAGTTGCTTTATTCTGTTCTGTGGGAGGTGTTGAGCCTCAGTCTGAAACAGTTTGGAGACAGGCAGATAAATACAAAGTCCCGAGAATAGCATTTGTAAATAAAATGGACAGAACGGGTGCTGATTTCTTTCATGCGGTAGAAATGATGAAAGACCGACTTAAAGCCAATGCGGTTCCAATCCAGTTGCCGATCGGTCAGGGTTCGCTTTTTACAGGAATCATTGATCTGGTAACAATGAAAGCAAGAATGTATAACGATGAAAATCTCGGAGCTACGTTTGAGGATATTGAAATTCCGGAATCATTAATAGATCAGGCAAATGAGTACAGACATAAATTACTGGAAGCAGTTGCAGATGTTAATGATACTTTACTTGAAAAATTCTTAGACGGTCAGGAAATCAGTGAAAAAGAAATTTTAGATGTTTTAAGAAAAGCTACGATCGAAGTAAAGATAATTCCCGTATTATGCGGTTCATCATTTAAAAACAAAGGTGTTCAGAGTCTTCTTGACAGAGTAATTGATCTACTTCCTTCGCCGTCAGATGTAGGCGATGTGGAGGGACATCATTATCATACTGATGATCATGTATACAGAAAAGTCTCTGATGATGAAAAATTCACTGCTCTTGCATTCAAGATAATGACAGATCCTTTTGTAGGAAAGCTGACATTCTTCAGAGTGTATTCAGGTAAAGCAGAAGCAGGAAGTTATGTTTATAATTCTATCTCTCATAAGAAAGAAAGATTCAGCAGACTTCTTCAGATGCATGCTAACAGCAGAGAAGACATTAAAGAAGTATATTGCGGTGATATTGCAGCTGCAGTTGGTCTTAAAAATACAAAGACCGGGGATACGCTGTGTGATGAAAGCGATCCTATAGTGCTTGAAAAGATCTCATTCCCTGAGCCGGTTATTTCGATCGCAATCGAGCCGAAAACCAAAGCTGATCAGGATAAACTGGGTGAATCATTATCAAAGCTGTCAGATGAGGATCCGACATTCAGAGTTAAGACTGATGAAGAAACAGGTCAGACACTTATTTCAGGAATGGGCGAGCTTCATCTTGATATTATTGTTGACAGATTAAAAAGAGAATTCAAAGTGGATGCAAATGTCGGTAATCCGCAGGTTGCATATAAAGAGACTATCAGAAAGAAAGTTACACAGGAAGGTAAGTTTGTAAGACAATCAGGTGGTAGAGGACAGTTCGGACACGTATGGATAGAGATTGAGCCAAATGAAAAGGGTAAAGGATTTATTTTTGAGAACGGAATTGTCGGAGGATCCATACCGAAAGAATATATTAATCCGGTATCAGAAGGTATAGAAGAGGCAATGAAAAACGGTGTTCTTGCAGGTTATCCTGTAGAGGATATAAAAGTAAGATTATTTGACGGATCGTTTCACGATGTTGACTCTTCGGAGATGGCATTTAAGATCGCAGGATCCATGGCTTTCAAAGAAGGTGCAAGAAAAGCAAGTCCTGTATTACTGGAGCCGATCATGGAAGTTGAAGTTGTAACTCCTGAAGAATATATGGGTGATGTGATGGGTGATCTGAGTTCTAGAAGAGGCCGTATCGAAGGTATGTCTCAGAGAAGTGATGCACAGGTGATCAAAGCGCTGGTGCCATTATCTGAAATGTTCGGATATGCAACAACGATGAGATCAATGACACAGGGTCGGGCAATTTACACAATGCAGTTCTCACATTATGATGAGACACCAAAGAGTGTATCAGAGCAGATCATTGAGAAAATCAAAGGTAAAGAAAAAGTCAGCTGATCTGATCAAATCAGTTTCAGTAGGTAAAAATATAACAGTTCTTTAAAATAATTAAGAGGGTCAGTTTCGCTCAGCGGAATATAACTCGTATATCAGACACATTAAGTCGTTCTATAAAACGGTTTTCATTCAAAAGAATTTTTTGGAATGAAAATAGTTTCCATCGCGGGTCAGTAGCTCAGATGGTTAGAGCGCGTGCCTTATAAGCACGAGGTGGGAGGTTCAATTCCTCCCTGACCCACTGATTTTTAAAAAATGGTTATATTGAAGTACAATGTTCCATTTAACAAAATTTAAAAAAAATTAATTAATAATATAAATCAGCTTTAAGGAGAATTAAGTAATGGCTAAAGAGAAATACAGTGCTAGTAAACCGCACATAAACATAGGTACAATCGGTCACGTTGACCATGGAAAGACAACATTAACCGCAGCTATCACAATGGCTTTGGGAAAAAAAGGATTTTCAAAAGTAAGAGCTTTTGACTCAATTGATAAAGCACCGGAAGAGAGAGCAAGAGGAATCACGATTGCAACTGCTCACGTTGAATACGAAACAGATAACAGACACTATGCACACGTTGATTGTCCGGGTCACGCTGACTATATCAAGAATATGATCACAGGAGCAGCTCAGATGGACGGAGCTATCGTTGTTGTTGCTGCTACAGACGGAGCTATGCCTCAGACAAAAGAACATATCCTTCTTGCAAGACAGGTAGGAGTTCCTGCATTAACTGTATTTCTGAATAAAGTTGATATTATTTATCAGCAGGAAAAAACTGCAGAAGATGCTGAATTATTACTGGAAGTTGTTGAATCTGAATTAAGAGATATATTGAACAGCTATGACTATCCTGGAGATGAAATTCCAATTATCAGAGGAAGTGCATTAAAAGCTATGGAAGCCGGAGTAGATCCTGCAGCTACAGCTGAAGATGAAAGATTAAAATGTATATTTGATCTGATGGATGCAGTGGATACTTATATCCCGCAGCCGGAAAGAGATATCGACAAACCATTCCTTATGCCGGTTGAGGACGTATTCTCAATCACAGGTAGAGGTACAGTAGCAACAGGAAGAATTGAAAGAGGTAAAGTAAAAGTTGGTGAAGAAGTTGAATTGATCGGACTTGGAGCAAAGAAAAAAACAGTTGTCACAGGTGCTGAAATGTTCAACAAAGAACTTGATGAAGCAGTAGCAGGATTCAATTGCGGATTGTTATTAAGAGGTGTGGATAAAGGTGAAATCGAAAGAGGAATGGTTCTTGCAAAGACAGGATCAATTACTCCGCACAAAAAATTCGAAGCTCAGGTTTATATCTTAGCTAAAGAAGAAGGCGGAAGACATACACCATTCAGCACAAACTACAGACCTCAGTTTTATTTCAGAACCACTGACGTAACAGGTGTAGTTCACTTACCTGAGACTGTCCAGATGGTAATGCCGGGTGACAATGTTGAGAAGCTTATTGTTGAATTAATTACCCCAATTGCTATGGAAGAGGGATTGAAATTTGCTATCAGAGAAGGCGGAAGAACAGTTGGTGCAGGTGTTGTAACAAAAATAATAGACTAATATCAATAATTTTTAAGAATAAAAAAAATAATTTAAGTTGGCATCACAAAAAATCAGAATCAAACTAAAGTCTTACGACCATTCATTATTGGATAAATGGACCGAGAGGATCATTAAAACGATCAAATCTACAGGAGCTATCGTAAGCGGTCCGATACCGTTACCTACAAAGAAAAACATATATACAGTACTAAGATCTCCCCATGTTGATAAAAAATCGAGGGAGCAGTTTGAGACACGTGCACATAAGAGATTAATAGATATTCTGAATTCGTCCAACAAGACGATCGATGCACTGACTAAATTAGATCCTCCAGGCGGAGTGGATATAGAAATTAAAGTATAATTACAAAAATCATGACAGGTATTTTAGGAAAAAAAATCGGGATGACCACCGTATTTCAGCCCGATGGTAATGTCGTTCCCTGCACTGTAATAGAAGCAGGTCCGTGTTACGTAACTCAGATCCGTACAAAAGAAAGAGACGGTTATGAAGCAGTCCAGTTTGGATTTGAAGAGAAAAGAGAAAAGAACACTACAAAGCCGCTGGCAGGAAAGTTCAAGAAGATAAAGACACCAATGCTGAGACACCTGAAGGAATTCAGGGACTTTCCGGTAGGAGATCTTAAAGAAGGTGATACAGTAAATGTTGACCTATTCAAAGAAGGCGATACTGTAAAAGTAACCGGAGTTTCCAAGGGAAAAGGATTTCAGGGTGTAGTAAAGCGTCACGGTTTTGGCGGAGGTCAGCGGACACACGGTCAGAGTGACAGGCAAAGAGCGCCGGGATCTATCGGCGGCAGTTCTTATCCTTCAAGAGTATTCAAAGGTCAGAGAATGGCCGGAAGAATGGGAAATGACACTATCTCCGTAAGAAATCTTAAAGTGATCAAAATTTTCAATGATTCAAATCTTATTTTAATCAAAGGAGCAGTACCCGGAGCTATTTCCGGTATTGTTGAAATCTATAAAAAATAAAAATGGAATTAAAAGTTTATAAGCTCGATGGTTCAGAATCCGGAGAAACGGTGAGCTTACCAAAAGAAGTATTTGAGATAGAACCAAATCAACATCTTATTTACCAGTCTGTAAGATCTTATCTCTCAAATCAGAGACAGGGAACTCACAAGACAAAAGGCAGAAGCGAAGTCCGTGGTGGCGGTAAGAAGCCATTCAGACAAAAAGGTACCGGAAGAGCAAGACAGGGTACAAGCAGATCACCTATCATGGTAGGCGGTGGTAACATTTTCGGACCGATACCTCATACATATAAATTAAACATTCCTAAAAAAGCAGCGAGATTAGCCCGTAAAAGCGCTCTTAGTTTTAAGGCAAAAGAAAATGAGATTATGATCATTGAGGATTTTTCTTTTGAAGCGCCTAAGACAAAGGATCTTGCAAACATTCTCAAATCCCTTAAAGTGGATGAAAAGAAGACTTTGCTGTTAGTTGCTGAAAAGAATGATAATGTATATAAATCAGGAAGAAATCTTCCAAAGGTGAACGTATTGATCTCAGACAAAGCTGCTACTTATGATCTTCTGAATAATAAACTTATTCTTTTACAGAAGTCAGCTGTTGATACATTATGTAAAAGTTTAATTAATTAATATTTTAATATTTTAATATTTTAAAAAAGAGTTTTAATTTTTATGAAAACAATATTAGTAAAACCGTTAATAACCGAAAAGAATACTTTATTGCAGGAGACACTGAATCAGTATTCATTTGAGGTTGGTATAAAATCAAACAAGATAGAGATCAAAAGGGCAGTTGAGAAGAAATTCAACGTTCGTGTATCAAATGTTAGAACTCTGGTATTAAAAGGCAAGAAGAAATCTCAGATGACAAGAAAAGGCAGATTTGAAGGATACAGAGCTGACAGAAAGAAAGCCATAGTCACTCTGCATAAAGAGGATAAAATAGAATTACTGGGTAATATAGAATAATAATATTTTTGATTAATAAGAACAGGACAGAATAATCAGATTTTTTATACAGGTTATGTGCAAAAGCCCGGTGATATAATCGTCGGGCTTTTAGTAGTTAAAATGGTTAGTTAATCTTTGTGTTCTTTTCATACTGAATTAAAGTAAAAAACTGAAAAATAAATTCGAAATATTTTTAGATACTGATGTATTCCTTGATCATATAAAAGGAAAAAAAAAGAATCAGATCTCATTGCTTGATAAAAGCAGAAAGATTTTTCAGGGATGCTATACTTCGGTAATTAATGCATCGGAGGTTTTTTCACGGTGCAGTGATGAACAACAGTTGTCAGCAGCTAAAGATACTTTTAATGATATCGGAATACTGGGTATCCCTTTCAGATATTCATTAAAGATCGCAGAAATAATGAAGGCTGTTAAAAAAAAAAGTCCGGAAACACATACAGGGATGTGCTTGTCATAGCAATGTGTTCGGAAACCAAACTCCCGATCTGTACGTCTAAAGGAATAAGATATAAGGACATATCAAAAATTTTTGATGTGAAAATAATAAATAAAGATCTTATCCTTAAATACGACACACCGGAAGCAATTTTTAAAAAAGTTAAAATTTTAAAACATGAAATTAGGTAAACAATACACCAGCAGAGAAAATCAGTCTACTGATATTTATCTCAAAGAGATCAGCAAGACGACACCTCTGACTGTAGGACAGGAAATTGATTGTGCAAAGAAGATTAAAAAGGGAGATAAAAAGGCTCTTGATCTGCTTGTAAAAGCTAACCTCAGATTCGTAGTGAGTGTGGCTAAGCAATATCAGAATCAGGGATTATCACTGAATGATCTTATCAATGAAGGTAATTTGGGACTAATAAAAGCCGCCAAAAAATTTGACGAGACAAGAGGATTTAAATTCATATCTTATGCAGTATGGTGGATCAGACAATCTATTCTTCAGGCATTAGCAGAACAATCAAGAGTAGTAAGATTACCTTTAAATATTGTACAGCAGAAAAGTAAGATCGCCAAGACTATAAGTGAATTGGAGCAGAAGAACGAGAGAGTGCCAAACGTACTTGAGATAGCTGAAAAACTTGATATGAGTGTTTATGAAGTTCAGGAAACACTGAAAAACTCAGGCGGACACGTATCAATGGATGCGCCGAGCATACACGGTGAAGATACAAAGCTTATTGACATCATGCCTGACAAACAGGAAAAGATGCCGGATGTGGCGTTACTTAAAGATTCACTGAGAATTGAAATTGACAGAGCGCTTGATACTTTATCACAAAGAGAAAAAGAAGTTGTGAAATTATATTACGGACTTGAAAAAGAAAATCCGCTGACACTTGAAGAGATCGGTGATAAATACAAACTCACACGCGAGAGAGTAAGACAGATAAAAGAGAAAGCTATCAGAAGATTAAGACAGGCTTCGAGAAGTAAAGCGCTTAAAGCTTATCTCGGACAGTAATTTTGATTTTGGATTTTTGATTTTGGATTTTTGATTTTTAATTTTTAATTTTGGATCTTGGATCTTTGATTTAGATCTTTGATTTTGGATCTTTGATTTAAACATTTTAAAAACCATTCTGCATTTGTTACAGGATGGTTTTTTTATTTTAGTTTTAAAATTGCTTCTTTATTGATCTCATGCACACCATTAAAATAAATATCATTAACTTTTATACCATTGGTTCTCAGCAATTCAAGATTGGTGACAAATCTTTCCGGAGTAGTGATCCTGTCATTTCTTCCCTGTAGATAAAACAGTTCGGATCGTAACATCTTTTCCTTCAACGCCGCAAAGTCAGCATCTTTGGGAAAATCAGAAGAGCATAGAATAAGTTTATCAAAATGATACATACTTCTTATGAACCAGCGGGTTGCAGTATGAACTCCCTGTGAAAAGCCAAGCAGATTTATTTGAGATGCGGTCAGATCATATGAGCTGTTGATTTCACTAAAAAC
>JAGQWH010000090.1 GCA_020437545.1 Ignavibacteriota bacterium | reverse complement strand
AAATTATTTGTTTGTATTTTGTAAAAATAAACCCCGCTCGATAGATTACTGCCGTCAAAATCCGTCACATAATTTCCCTCATACTTAAATTCATTTACTAATTCTTTTATCATCTGTCCGGTTGAGCTATAGATTTCAATATTCACATTTCCCGGTATTGGGAGATTGTAATAAATCTTTGTAACGGGATTAAAGGGATTCGGAAAATTGGTAACTGAAAACTCTGTGGGAGCTGTCAGGTTTGATTCAGGCGCAGGTTCGGAATTTATGAGTTGGTATTTTTTAAATTTTATAAAAAAAAGGCTTGGACGTGAGAACGTCAAGTTCTGATTTTTCAGAATTTGTAATTGATATTGTTGTCAGACGCTATCTATCGGCTCCGTTACAAGCCTTTTTTATTAATTGAAACTCTTTTCCTATTAATACTGAATTTTTTTGAAAATAATTATTTCTATGGTGGTTTTTTCTTACTCATTACACAAACCTCCTTTCGTCATTTAATTAATATAAACTTTCTTGTTTTGCTATAACTTTTTGATTTTAAATTATAAAAATATACTCCAGTAGAAATATCATATGCATTAAAAATCATTTCATAAGTGCCAAAATTTAAATACTTATCAAATAGCAAATAAATTTCTTTTCCTATGGGGTCATAAATTCTTAGTGAATAGTCACCAGATTTATGAATATCAAACTTTATTTTTGTTTGATCATTAAACGGGTTCGGATAATTCTGATATAGTTCAAATGAAGTTGGCAATTCTAAATTAATATTTTGTATACTTATTGTTCCCTGTTGTTCAAAATCAAATAAATGAAATTTAAATTGATTTCCACCAAAAGCTCCTCCTATCCCACCAGATGTAATAATATTCATTTTCCCATCCATATCTATATCTATAAATTTAGCTCCAAGAAAAGCAGCTGAATCTATAATTCTAAATGATGATTGATTAAACGTATATATACTGTTTTCTGAAAAAGTTATTAAGTTTAGAAAATCCAAAGGTCCGGAATATCTTACACAGGGATATAATATCGAAAAATTATTATCTATTAATCCACTATCAATTCCCATATTTGGTCCTGCTACTAAACCGGATGAATCCCACCACATTGTCTGAAAATTATTTTTTCCTAAATATTTTACAACTCCAATTGATCCTGTGCCGCTTCCAATTCCACACACAATAATCTCCTTTTTATTATCTCCGTCAAAGTCTTTTGTAAGAAGCCAACCGGCTGATACAGGCGCATTAGGAATGATTTCCTTATATTCATATCCCTGCAAAAGAGGAAATCCGAAACCTGTTGAATCGAGATATCCAATATAGTTTGTGCTGAACTGAGTATCTCCGAGAAGGATTTCATTCTTACCGTCATTATTGAAATCAATGATTTCCATATCATATACGAATCCGCTTAACTGAATATTCTGCGGAGTCTTTCTCCTGAAATAAAATCCTCCAACTACAGTTTTACTCACAAACGCAAGTTCGTTGATTTGCGAAGGAATGCCTGATCCGGAAAAGCACATATACATTCCCGCATTATTATTATAAAAATTAACTGTATCAACATAAATCATTTTTCTAAGTGGTCCCTGAAAATAAAGTTCATCGCTTTTGTAAAATTTATATTTTCCGGGACCGCTGCATTCAAAAAGTCCGGCAACATTGTCATTAAAATTATTATCGAAACTAACAGCAAAAAATTCTTTGTGACCGTTTCTATCAAAATCAGTAATATTAGGTAACGCTGTATATAAAGCGTGATTATTACTTATTGTATCCCAGTCAATCCGGTATTGATTGTTACCAATTGATTCAAAGACAACTATTCTTTGAGGGTAGAATAATGGGATACTGTCACTGACAGGAAAAAAGGTATAGATCATTTCGTTCTTACCGTCATTGTCAATATCTCCGGTTATTACAACTCTATGTGGACTACCGTTTCTTCCGCTCCTCCACACTTCTATAAAAGAAATATCATAAACAAACACCCCTGCATCATCAAGAAAATTCCTAAGCGGTGCTTTTGATATCGGCTCGTCAGATGTTTTATTAATTCGGTAATTGGAAATTTTTTCGGATGAGTTGTCTTTGTATGTTATTTTTAATCCGGCTTTCAGATTAGGATTTAATAATAAATCCCTATCTGTAGGGGAATCGCTTTCTATCCTTGAAGCGTCTTTGGAAAGTTTGATCCTTTTGTAATCAGTTAAACTGCCGTTAATGCAATTCTTATAAACTACAACCTCATTTTTACTTTTATATAAAACAGCTATATCAAAAAAATCGTCTTCATAATTGAACATATCAATAATTACAGTGTCCTTCATCTTTGAAGACATTTTACTTTTATCAATATTACCTTTGTGAATATGAAGTCCGAGCTGCTGCGGTGTGATATACTGCTGTGAGAGTATTTCCGATTGTATCCCCAAAAATAAAATTGCGGAAAATATAATTATTGTTTTCATATTTTATTTAAATCCTTTAAAACAAATTTTACATTTTCTATTTGGGGTAAGAAAATTTATATAAAATATGTTGCCCCCCCCCGTGAATACAATGTATATATTTGTGCTTGTTTTTTAATTAATATTAAATAAAAAAACTACAAAAGCCATAATGACTCTTGTAGTTTTTTTTTAGATAAACCGGATCTTACTTACTGTCAGATTCCTTTTTATATTCTTTCATTACATATCCGGAAATGAATCCTGAATCAGGGTATGCAACAAGCGCTTCGTCCATAAGTGTTTTAGCTTTGTCCATATCGCCGTCATCATTCCTTTGAACAAGACACATGATCATATATCCGACTGCAAGATCATTTCCCCATTCAGGATACAGTTCATCTATCTCTTTTCTTGTTTTAAAGGCATCTATTGAACTCTGAAACTTAGGCATAGCTTTGTCTATTCCGCCGCCAAATGCTTCGGGTGTGTAAAAACTAGCCATTCCGTTAAGCATCAGAAGCCTCGGATTGTTTTTATCAAGCTTTGACGCAGATTCGTCAGCGCTTGAAGTTGCAGCCAATATCTCCTGCATTTTCTCCTGTTCGAACTGCCATCTGTTGAAATTTAATGCTTCGAGCAAAACATAAGCATCTGCAAATTCAGGATACTCATCTATGGATTTGTTGATGACCGCAATTCCCGATTCAGTGTATTTCTGCAGATCAGATTTATTTTCACTCAACATGCTTGTGGTTGCAAGATTATAATCAGCAAGCGCGATGTAATAATTCACAAGCCAGGTCTTTTCCTTAAGCTGAAGAATTCTCTCAAATTCTCCTCTGGATTTCATAAGCAGAGAAGCGTCATATTTATACATAGCTGTTGTAAGATTCTTCTTTGCCTTCTTCATTGCCTTGTCAAAATCAGCGCTTGCATAGACACTGACATTCAGCATGCAGATCGTGATAATAAACATTATCACTGTTGTAATTTTGTTTTTCATTTTTGTTTGTTTAGTTAAAAGTTAAAAGTTAAAAGTTAAAAGTTAAAAGTTAAAAGTTGAAAATTAAAAGTTGAAAATTAAAAGTTGAAAGTATTACAAATATTTTAGTACCTAATACCCAATACTCAATACCCAATACTCAATACTCAATACCCAATACCCAATACTCAATACCCAATACTTCCCATCAAAACTGCAGTCCCAGTCCCAGATACAGCGACCTCTGATTATTCGAAATTACCGGACTCTGCTGAGTATAGTCTGTATTATAAGTGTAAGTATATGCGTTCTTCTGATTGAGTATATTATTCACCGATGCAACCGCTACAGCAAACTTTCCAAATAAAGCAAATATATATTGCAGATTCATATCCAGTCTGTCATAGGTCGGAAATCTCGCGCTGTTGGTTTCGCCATAGATCGGCTGATAAACTTCCTGCCATTTTACATAATCAGCTCCGATGACCGGCGTATATGGCTTTCCCGTGCTGATCTTATATGTCGCGCCGAATACAAGAAAGTCTGTAAGATTATAACTTCCAACTACGCTAAGATTATTAGTAATATCATAATTAGACGGAACAAGTGACGTTGCGCTGTATTGTTTTCTTTTCGAATTGCTGTATGCATATGATATCCAGCCTGTGAATTTATTCGCGATCTTTGCTTTAAGAAAAACATCAACTCCCTTTGCAAAACCTTCACCTTCTGATCTGTAATAAATAGCATCACGATTGATCAAAACCAGATCCGAATAATCTTTATAATATCCTTCGATCCTTGCTATATAGTTTCCGTCTTTGTTGAATTCATATCCAAGAATGTAATGAATGGCTTGTTCGGGAAGAAGATCATTGTTCGCCGTATTAAAATAATTCTGCATGTCAGGATACTGGTGGTATACTCCCAGCGCGCCCCGTACTGAACTATATTTTGCTACCTGATATCCAAAAGAGAATCTCGGATCAAAACTGGTCTCTTTCGAGAGTGTGTGGTTGTCAAATCTGAATCCCGGTATTACAAAAAACCTCTTGCTCAATCTTAACTGTGTTTCCGCATAAGCTCCTATCCTGCCTGTACTGTAATACTGATCAAGATTATAAGACTGCGCACCGGGCTTTAAGTTATACTGATATACCGGTACAATGCCGTTTATGTCATATCCGTCATATTCATATTCTGCGCCTGTATTTATATCGACTTTGCTGCTTACCTGTATGGTATAGTCAGCTCTTCCTTTTGAATAATAGCTTTTGGAAGTGGTGTTGAGGACTCCGAAATTATCATATTTTTCATAATAACTGAAGGAAGCTCCTGCATTGAGAAGTGTCGTGGAAGTCGGAGCAACCATTACTTTCAGATTAGAAAATGCGCTCTTAGATGAACCATTATAAAATCCCGCATAAGAAGGACTTGCATTGAATATTCCTACTTTATCATCACTGTAATTTGCTATGAATTTTATATTTCCCGTGCTGCCTAATTTGTATGCAAGTGTTCCGCCGAACTGATTTGATTCCGGTATAGGCGAATAATCAGAGTGTTCGCCATTGACAGCAAAATACGGCTGAAGGAAAAGTTTGCCGAGCGAGAATGTAGCTCCAAAATCTTTTTTCTTCGAAACATAAACACCGTCAAGCGACGCATTGGCTAGTCCGAGCCAGGCAAACATACCTGTTCCCTGCGGCATGTCATAAGACTTCAGATCAAGCACTGCTGATAATACATTTCCGTACTTTGCCGAAAATCCGCCGCTTGTGAAATTGATACCACGCAGTCCCCATGGATTTATAGTAGAGTAAGAAGACACATTAAATGTCTCATCAAAAAGAAACGGATGATATAAGGAAGCTAGGTCGAGTATGGTCAGAACTTCATCAGGATTTCCGCCTCTGACGGTTATACGGCTGCCTTCGTTCACCTGATTGGAACCGGGGAAAGTTGTAATAGCTCTGTAGATATCTGCATCAGCTCCGGGAATTCTCACAATTTCAAGAGGCGTAAGCGTTACGGCTGCATTGTTACCTGATGTAAACGAACTTGCGGTAACCAGTATCTCTTCAGTGCGGACTTCCTCTTTTCTCATTTGTACATCTACAGTCATTTTATTACCCGCGACTATATCCAGTTGAACTGATTTTTTTGCGTAATCCAGAAAAGTTACAAGCATTAGCTGCGGTCCTGTCTTGTCAGTTTCGAATTCATAATAACCCTTCTCGTCCGTAGTTGCGCCGTCAATTGTGCCGGCTATGACAAGATTAGCTCCGCGAAGCACAATGTCCTTTTCACCGGTTACAAACCCGGATATAGTGGTATAAACCGTTTCATCTTCAGTAACAGCTTCCGTTGAATCCTGAGCTGATAAATCTAAATTAGATGTGTGAATAAAAATAACAGAGAGTAACAATTTAAAAATTAATTGGGTGTATAATTTTTGCATTATTATTTTTTGATTTTAAAAATTTAAATTATTGATGTCTTTAGCTATGTCAATATCTTTCTTAGTAATTCCTCCTGCTGAATGCGTCGAAAACGATACTTCGACCTCGGAATACTTCATTGTCAGAAAATCCGGATGATGATCATGCTGCTGGCAGAGTGCGCCGATAGCTGTTACAAGTCCCATCGTCTGAGGAAAGCCTTTTGTTTTAAAAGTTTTTCTGATCGAATTATCAATCAATTCCCATCCTGATATTTCCTTCAATGATTCCTGAATTTGTACTAATTCTAATTTTTCCATTTGTAAATATATTTTAATTTTATTAAAAAACTCATATCTCATATCTCATATCTCATAACTCATATCTCATATCTCACAACTCATATCTCACAACTCATATCTCATATCTCATAACTCATATCTCATATCTCATATCTCATATCTCATAACTCCTAATTATCTTTTAACAATGCTTTCAAGCTGCTTTATATAATTCTCAAAAGCTTTAAATCCTTTGGCTGTAATTTTATATTTAGATACGGGTTTGCGGTCAACGAAGATTTTTTTGACCGATACGTATCCTGCTGTTTCGAGTTTCTTCAGATGCACGCTAAGATTTCCGTCAGTCGCATTAATTTTTTCCTTGAGAAAATTAAACTCAGCTTCGGTAACACTTACCAGCACAGCCATAATAGCAGTTCTGATCCTCGAATGTATTACATCGTCAATTTGCTGATAATCGTAGTCCATCAATTAAATAATCAATTAAATATTAGTGTTCTCTTTATATTTTCTGTTTAATACCAAACCGGGTATAATCTGAAGACAGATCATCATTATTGCAAAAATCAGAAGCGTATGGACTGAAGGAAATATAAACAGATATACCGCTCCCGCCCACCAGCCAATTGAAACATACTTCAGCCATTTAAGCTGCTGGATCGCTCCGCTTGTAAAATAAGCAATTCCAAGAGTTGTAGAAATAACAGGTGAAATATATATCGGGTCGTAAGCTCTTGTAACGATTCCGAGAAATCCGAACATGAACATTGCTATGCCGGTAGCTTTCCAGAGTGAAGAAAGAAGATCACCTGCATAAGTCCTGACCTTACTTCTCTTTACCTGCCTGTTTCCGATTATTGCGTCAGCTATTGCAGCTGATGTCATTAAAACGAACCACATCATTCCAACGTAGTTCATACTTGTACGTGTTAACAGCATAATATAGTTTGCAATAAGCGCAGCCGTTACTACTATACCCCAGAATATGTAATGTATCCCGTTGTCAAGCACGACATTCCTGCTGTCTTCCATTATTTTTTTTATTACCGATAATTCCAGTTCAGCTTGTTTTGTTTCCATAATTTTTAATTAAAGTACTTTGTTTTTTAAAGTGCTTTACAAAACTATGTTTTTCAGATTACTTTGTCAATACCTAAATAAAAAGATCCCGGAAAAAATATTTCCGGGATCTGATTTTATTTATCTGAACCTGAATTATTTATATTTTACTGACCTTGTGAAAGTGAATAACCAAGTTCACCGTCAAACTTATACAGGTTTTCTGTTTTTATAACATCAAAACCCGCATCGTCGATACTAGTCAATAATTTAATTATATCTGAATTCTTTATTCCGCTGCCTTCAAAAGCCATGGTATATCTGCATCTCCAGTGATCCGTACAGAATGTTTCCGGGAAACCGTCAGGCCATACTTTTACACCCCTGTTGCTGATGAGTAAGAGTTTAAGTTCTTCAGAAGTAACTTTTTTAAGGATCTCACCAAGGTCATCGGCGGTGCCGTTTGCCCAGTGAAGAAATACATCCACACCTACCAGATCTTTTCTTGCTTTTTTAGGTCTTTCATATTTCCAGTTTGATTTTTCACCGTAGGTTTTAACGTTACTGTAATCAACTGCTTTCAGAGTTGAAGGTTTTTGTCCGACTCTTGCAATTACCGCTTCGCTGAATTCTTTTGTACCGACCTTTTCCTTGCTTGTGCCTTCTTTGAATATATCATATGTGTGTATTCCGTCTTCAATTGTTTTAAGCCATGCATTGTGCACCTTTGATGCTACATCTGACTGTCCGATATGATTCAGCATCATGACCGCTCCCAGCAACAGACCTGAAGGGTTTGCAAGATTCTGTCCTGCTCTTCTCGGTGCAGAGCCGTGAATTGCTTCAAACATGGAAAAGTTCTCTCCGACATTTGCAGATCCTGCAAGTCCTACTGAACCTGTTATCTGCGCTGCCACATCTGACAGAATATCACCATAAAGATTTTCCATAACTATAACATCAAAAATCTCCGGTGTATCAGCCATTTTCGCTGCACCAATATCCACGATCCATGAATCAGCTTCTATCTGAGGATAATCTTTAGCGACCTCATCAAATACCTTATGAAAAAGACCGTCAGTCAGTTTCATTATATTGTCTTTCATGAAGCAAGTAACTTTCTTTCTGTTGTTTGCCACAGCATACTCAAATGCATATCTGATTATCTTTTCCGAACCTGGTCTTGAGATCAGTTTCAGACACTGATAGACCTCATCTGTCTGCCTGTGCTCAATTCCCGCATAAAGATCTTCTTCGTTTTCTCTGATGATCACAAGATCCATTACCGGATGTTTTGTCTTTACATAAGGATGAAATGAAACACACGGTCTGACATTTGCATACAATCCGAGCGTCTTTCTTGTCGTAACGTTAAGACTTTTAAATCCGCCGCCCTGCGGAGTGGTGATCGGGGCTTTCAGAAAGACCTTTGTCCTTCTGAGAGAATCCCATGACTGGGGCTCTATTCCGGCTGTATTACCGGCAAGATAGATCTTTTCACCTATTTCAATGACTTCGATATCAAGTTTTGCACCTGCAGCTGTTATTATGTTAAGCGTGGCTTCCATTATTTCGGGTCCTATTCCGTCTCCGTAAGAGACCGTGATTGGTGTTTTGTCTGACATTATTACCTTTCTGTTTATTGTTATATTTAAAATTCGAACTGTTAATTTAACAAACCATTATTTTAATAGAAATCTAAAAATTGCATATAAAACAAAGTCCGGATTTTATCTTTACTTCTTTCCACCTGCTCCTCCACACCTGAGAGAGTGTCTCAAAACTTCGTTCCTGCTTACCAATCCGCCGTCGCGGACCAGTTTGGTAAGCAAAGACTCGCTTTTGGACCTTCCCAAACTAGTCCGCCACGGCGGATTGGGAAGGAGTATGGTTTTGAGACACCCTCCTGCGGGGTGGGGTTTTTATAAATTATCCTGTTTTTTAAAAATTTTTGAAATTTCTATTTGGAAAATTTATTTTTAACTGTAATCGTTTTGGACGGATCCGGATTCTGTACACAATAAAAATTGTACACAGTTAACACTGCCCTTCATTGTGTGAAACTATAAGGAACAGGATTTTAAATTCTCATTTTGAAATCATTTATCTGATGTATCTATCTTTTCTCCGAGAATCTCATTTGCTCTTACTATTGCATCATCAATATTTCCGGTAATATTCTTATCCCCGATCTTTTGCAATAATCCTGCTTTCTCTGCTGCATATAAAGGCTGAGCATGAATCCCGGAAAGTAAAAGTACGGAATTGCTTTTTTTACATTCCTCATAAATATCTTCAATAGTTGCTATACCTGTAGCGTCAATTGCCGGAACATTCCTTAGTCTCAGGATGAGAACTGCAGACTTATTTTCAACCAGCCTCAGGGTCTCTTTGAATTTACTTGCAGCTCCGAAAAAGAACGGTCCGTTTACTTCATAAATTATAACTCCCTTTGGAATGTCTTTACTCTGAATCAAATTTTCAGGGATATCCTCCGTTTCGGCATTCTCATCCCTGTCATCAAATTCCCGTGAGATGATCCCTATATTTGCTACATTTGCCATCCTGTTCATAAAAAGGAATGCCGACATTATCATTCCGATCTCAATGGCAATTGTTAAGTCAAATAGTATAGTCAGACAAAAGGTCGAAACCAGAACAAGCACATCACTTCTGGGCATTTTAAGCTGAGATCTGAATTCTCTCCAGTCAAACATGTTATAGGAAACTACGACCAGTATTGAAGCCAGTACGCATAACGGGATCATTCCGGCGAATTGTCCGAAAAAGATCATTATGAGCAAGAGCACAACCGAGTGAGTCATACCTGAGACAGGAGTCCTTCCGCCGCTTCTGATATTGGTAACAGTTCTTGCAAGAGCTCCCGTAGCCGGTATTCCTCCAAACAAAGGTGAAGCAATATTGGCAATTCCGTTTGCAACGAGTTCCATATTTGAACGGTGCTTACCGCCTATCATTCCGTCTGCCACTACCGCGCTGAGCAGTGATTCTATAGCTGCAAGTAATGCAATTGTAAACGCAGGTCCGATAAGCGCATAAACTTTATCATAAGTAAATTCAGGGAATGATGGCGAAGGTATTGAATTTGGAATTGCACCAAACTTTGAACTGATAGTTTCTACGTTCATTCCAAACAAACCTGAAATCATTGTACCGGCAATCAATGCTACAAATATTCCCGGAATTTTCCTCGTTATATAAGGAAAAAATATAATTATTGACAGAGTAATGGCAGATATAAGAACCGTATCCGGATCAAATGAAGAAATACTATTGGCATACACAGGTAATTTCATCAGAAATTCAGAAGGAAGTACATCTATCTTTAAACCCAGCAGATCTTTTATCTGTGTTGTAAAAATTATCAAAGCAATTCCCGAAGTAAATCCCGTAATGAGAGGCAAAGGTATGAATTTTATCAGAGTACCAAGCTTTACCAATCCCATTATGATCAATATTACACCTGCCATGATCGTCGCAATCATAAGTCCGTCAAGTCCGTACATCTGGACTATCCCATATACGATCACAATAAAAGCTCCCGTCGGTCCGCCTATCTGCACCTTGCTTCCTCCCAGAGCTGATATTATGAATCCCGCAATGACAGCGGTAAATAATCCTTTTTCGGGAGAGACTCCTGACGCTATTCCAAATGCTATGGCAAGCGGCAATGCAACTATCCCGACTATGATTCCGGATGAGATGTCATTAAAGAACTGCTTTCTTGAATAAGATTTTAAAGTCGTGAAAAGTTTTGGGATTAACATACAAAGCTGTAATTTGTGAATTTCCGGAGTTGAATATTCAAAGGATTTAAATATTTAACTCTTATTTTTTCTTGCTTTTGATCACTTCCATAATACTCTTTTTCCCGAGCTTGCTTTCAAGCCAGGAAATAAAATCAAAATATTCAAATGCCTTGATCTCAAGAATGTCATCTGAAATTTTATTCAGCTCCTTTTTCCATTCATGAAGAATAAACATTTTATCGTCATCTACTCCTGCTGTAATAAGCTTTTTTATGTAACTTAAAGTTATAAGTTCGAATTTGTTAAGCTTATTTTTATTGGAAAGATATCTGCGGGTAGATTTCATAATGTATTCAATGAGATCATAATTTCCGAGTTCAAAGTGTATCAGAAGATTAAGTATCCGCGCAAAGCACTGAATATCCTCACGGATCGTCAGCTCTTTATCATTTATTATTTTATTTATCCACTCCAGAGAAGCATTATACTCGCCTAATCCAAAATACAGATAAGCGATATTGTATGAGAACAGCGCTTCTGATTCTTTATTGATCTTATCCTTTAACCTTTCCAGTCCTTCTTCAATGTCTTTTATGAGTTTAACTCCTTTTTCAAATTCACCTGTCTTCAGGTATAGATTTAGTTCGGTATCATAGGATGTAACAAAGATTCTTGCCTGCATTACAGGTGAATTGGATTTAAAATCCCTCAGTTTTTTGATCGTAATCAGAGCGTCATCAAATTTTTTCATCTCAATCTGTACCAGCAAAAGATTATATATTGAAGCTATATAATTATCTTCTTTTAAAAGTATAGGATTATTTTCAAGATGATCAACAAGTTTCTTACAGTACGTTAGAAGGTTTTTATAATCTTTATTGGTGAGATAGTACAGACCTTTTATATTATAATAAAAAGTTTTGGACTGAAAACTTGTTGCCTGTTTTTCATCCTGTAAAAGTGGGTGTTTTATGATCTCATTGAATTTATTAAGATCCTTTTTATCCCTGATCTCACCCTGTTTTTTTCTGAGAAGAAAAGACTCCATCGTGAGTTTCCAGTATTCATTGATATTCCTGAGCTTCCCTACTGTATCATTAATTTCATCATAAAATTCCATAAGCTCTTTTTCACTGGAGTTTGCATACGCGCTGGTACGGGCAAGTGTTTTTTCCCAGTCAAGCACGGCAAGTATATGCGAATGCTTTTCGTATGTATATGCTATTTTTTTTGCTTTATCGAGAAGTTTGCGGCATTGTTTGAAAAGGGATTTATCATACAGGATCTGAACATCCCGGAGAATATCCATCAGTTCGTTGAGTTTCGATTTCTCCGAATGAAATTGCCTAAGGCTTTTCAGAATATTATTATACAAATAGTTTTTTGCAACATGAAGCTGATTTAAAAACTTCTCCTTTTTAAATTCTTTTCTGATTGCTGCCTCATCATATTCATCCTGTTTGTCAATTGCATCAAATAACTTTACATACTTATTCTCGTCACTACCTTTAATATGCATTGTAGCAAAGATCTTGAAATACCGTTTCTCCGACTGATCGAGAGATTTTATTAATTGAAACAGATCATCTGTTACTTTCATTTATGCGTATTGAATTAATCGCTCTTATTTTTAGATTTCATCAATATTGAAATTATGAAATGCAATTTCAATTCTTTTTAAATAATTTGAATCCTACGGATCATAGAATTTTTGTTTGTTTGTCTTTATCATTAATCATATTTTTGAATTAAATTAATTAATCAACAATTTCCAAAACACAATTTTATAATTAATTTCAAACCAGGGAGAAAATTAAAGTGTTAAAAATTATTTTACAAACATTAGTTTTAACGTTATTGCTTTATTGCAATTCGGGTGCTCAGACAATCACGGCACCATCAAATCTTGAAGCCGAACCGGAAGAATTCAGTTACATTAAAGTTAAATGGGACGATAATTCCGGCAATGAAGAAGGGTTTTATATAGAGAGGTCATATACTCCGGATACAACATACGGATGGGAAACTATAGGCTCTGTCGGCCAGAACAGCAGACAGTTTTTTGATTACTGGGTAGCAAACAACGTTACTTATTTTTACAGGGTTTACGCATATGCAGGTACCGAAAGGTCTGAGTATTCAAATATTGCATTTGCAACAGCGATCATTGATACTAATCTGATTCCAATGGCTCCGTCAAACCTTATTATTACTGATACCACTTCAACCAGTATTACAATTAACTGGCAGGACAACTCGAATAATGAGAACGGCTTTATCATTGCAAGGCGGAAACAGGATGAGGTTCTGTTTACTTATATTGATACAGTTGAGTCAGATATACTCACTTATCAGGAAGTTGGTCTGACACCTGATAACCTCTACTTTTACAAGGTATGCGCTTACAACAATTTCGGATTATCGGACTTTACCAATACCGTATATTCTTTTACACAAAGCAGTACAAGTATAATAAACCTTACTAATCAGATTTCGGATGAATTTTATCTTGATAATAATTATCCGAATCCATTCAATCCTTCTACCACTATAAGTTTCGGAATATCAAAAAGCGCTTTCTTGAAACTTACTGTATATAATTCACAGGGTAAGGAAGTTGAACGGCTGATAAATCAAAGACTCCAGCCGGGCTCTTATGAACTGAAATGGAATGCTGAAAACTATACGGGCGGGGTTTATTTTTACAGACTTGAATCGGATAATTTTTCCCAAACAAAAAAAATGATCTTAATTAAATAAATTATATTAACTAAAAAATCAACTAAAATGAAAAAAATCAAAAACCTTATGTTGTTATTAATGATCATGATTCTTATTAATACAACAAATTCTTATTCAACAACACACAATGTATCTGTAGCTAATTTTTCTTTTACTCCGGTAAATTTAAATGTTACGGTAGGTGACACTGTTAAATGGACAAGAGTAAGCGGAAGTCATACAACGACCTGTGACGGATCAGAAGGATCCACAAGACCGGCAGGAGCTCCTTCCTGGGATGCACCAATAACCTCAGGAAATCCTACCTTTTCCTATGTTGTAACAGTTGCCGGAGCCTATCATTATGTATGTCTGCCGCATGCTCCTGATATGGCAGGAAATATAAATGCTGTAGTTTCAGGAATTACAAATCTCACTGAGCTTGTAAGTAGCTACGAACTTTCACAGAATTATCCGAATCCTTTTAATCCTGAAACCAATATTAATTTTTCCATTCCGGTATCTTCACAGGTAAGCTTAAATGTTTATAACACCAGCGGTCAGGAAGTTGCCTCACTCGTAAACGAAAGACTGAATGCCGGCTCTTATAAGGTCGACTGGAATGCAGTTAATTTTACAAGCGGAATTTATTATTATACCATCAGAACGGAAAATTTTATACAAACAAGAAAAATGTTACTTATAAAATAAATTTTGTCAATCTGAAACAAATACTATTATTAAACTACAAACACAAAAAATGGAAAAAGATAATTTTAACAGAAGAGATTTTTTAAAAACGTCCTTTAAATCACTGGCTGTCGGAACCATAGCATTAAGCGCTCTGGATGTGAAAAAACTTTTTGCAGAATCAGCAGCCGAAACTAAATCCGAAACAGAATCTGCGGCAAAGGTGATAAGCATTTCTGAACATCCCGAACTCAGCAGTGTTGGAGGTTATATAATTACAGGCAATTACTTTATTAAAAGAACAGGCGATTCAAAATTCCTGGTTCTGAGTATCATCTGCTCGCATAAAAAATGTGATGTTGATTACACAGGAGAAGGTTTTGAATGTCCCTGTCACGGTTCTACTTATTCTTCAACCGGTAAAGTACTTCAGGGTCCCGCAAAGAAGAATCTAAAGAGCTATAAGGCTACTTATGATGCTGAAAAAAACACTTTAACTATAAATTAATTTTAGTAAAATAGTTTATTCTTTATATACTTAAATTATTTTACTCTCTGGAATCCGGATGCTTTCATTAGTATCCGGATTATTTTTTATATCTGAATAACCTCGCTGTAAGCAGCTAGGTATTTTAGTAGTTTCCAAAATAAATTTAATAAACCTAAAATTTACTTTTCACCATAAACAATTGATATCTATAATGTTTATTATGAAAAAACCCGCCTGTGATAAATTGCCGAAAGAAATTCAGAGTATTGGCGAGAAGCAAAAATTTCCTGTCTGAGCCGACCGTCAGTGCTTTT
>JAGQWH010000008.1 GCA_020437545.1 Ignavibacteriota bacterium | reverse complement strand
CCTTAATCGCCCACTTTAATCAGTTACAAATTAAAAGTTACAAGTTACGAATTTATATTTTTGATTCAGTATTGTAACTATAACGCATTAGAACCTTTCCTTTTTGACACTAAATTTGCTCAAAGATTTCATAATTAGTTATAAAAGTTTAGATGAATAGTAAAATCCTGTTTCTTTCTTCCTTAGTTTTAGTCTTCATAATCAATCTTTTCACAAGTTACATTGATCCGTATTATTATACTATATTGATTTATATTGGGATCAATATAATACTGGCTACAAGTCTTAATTTAATTAACGGTTACACAGGTCAATTCTCACTCGGTCATGCCGGCTTCATGGCTATCGGCGCTTATTTATCGGTAGCAATCTCAACATATTTTGCGCCTTTTTTTATGAATACTTTCGGAACGGGCACATTCGGTCAGACAATTTCTTTTATTATAGTACTATTACTCGGCGGCTCAGCCGCTGCGGTTGCAGGGATAGTTGTAGGCGTTCCTTCATTAAGACTTAAAGGTGATTATCTTGCAATTACCACACTGGGTTTTGCTGAAATAATCAGAGTAGTTATTCAGAGCATGGAAGTTGTCGGAGCATCGCAGGGATTCCGAGGCGCATATATATTTGATAACGGCGTAAAAGCTGCTCAGATACCTGTGGATATGACAGATGTGCCATATATTTTTTATGAAGTACCGAAATATACAAATTTTTTCTGGACGTTTGCATTCGTTGCAATAATAATTTATTTTATACATAACTTAATAAATTCTACTTACGGAAGAGGATTCCTGGCTGTAAAAGATGATGAAGTCGCTGCAGAGTCAATGGGCGTCAATACTACAAAATTCAAAGTCATAGCATTTGTAAGCGGTGCATTCTTTGCGGGAATAGCCGGAGCTTTGTACGGACATTTTAATCTGTATCTGAATCCGGAAGATTTCAATTTTCTGAAATCTGTTGAGATAGTAGTAATGGTAATCCTCGGAGGAATGGGCAGCATGATCGGTGTAATAATAGCAGCGGTAATTTTGACTATTCTCCCTGAACTTCTCAGAACTGTTTCAGAATACAGAATGATCATATATTCTTTACTTCTGATAATAATGATGCTGACGAGACCGCAGGGACTGTTCGGTGTGTCGCTGAAACGGAAGAAGAAAAAGTAGTATTGAATATTGAGTATTGTGTATTGAATAATTCAATCAAAAATCAAAGATCCAAAATCAAAAATCAAAATGAGTTTACTCGAAATTAAAGACTGTACAATGCGATTCGGAGGGCTTACCTGTGTGGATAAGCTGAATGCTTATGTAGGCAAAGATGAACTCGTTGGTATGATCGGTCCCAACGGAGCCGGAAAGACTACGGTTTTTAATATTATTACGGGAGTGTATGAACCTACTGAAGGTGACGTGACTTTTTCAGGGACAAGTGTAGTGCCATTTAAGCCTTATCAGGTTGCGGATCTTGGTATCAGCAGAACTTTTCAGAACATAAGACTTTTCCCGAGTTTAAGCGTCAGGGACAATATCAGAGTATCGTTTGTAAAAAGCCTGAAAGCAGGATTTTTTGATTCAATTTTACAATTCGGAAGATTTCAGAAAGAAGAAAAAGAGTTTGATGAGAAGATCACCGAACTGCTCGAGATATTCGGTCTTATAGAAGTTGAAGACGAGAATGCAAAATCGCTGCCTTACGGTGAGCAGAGAAAAGTTGAAATTGTAAGAGCGCTGGCTACATCGCCTAAACTTCTTTTACTTGACGAACCTGCAGCCGGAATGAATCCGACCGAGAAAGCCGAATTAATGAATCTGATAAAAATGGTAAAAGATAAATTCAGGATATCCATATTTTTAATTGAGCATGATATGAAAGTTGTAATGGGTGTTTGTGAAAGAATATTCGTACTTGATTACGGCAAAAAAATTGCAGAAGGACTTCCGGAGGAGATCAAGAGAGATCCGAAGGTGATAGAAGCTTATCTTGGGGAAACGCACTGATTTTGGATTTCTCAGATTTTGGATTTTTGATTTTTCATTTTTGATTTATATTAATGGGATTTTATTTATTAATATAAACATACTTTTATGACTTCTGATGAATTAAAACAACGGACAAAGACATTTGCATTAAGAGTAATCAGACTTGTTGAAAATTTACTAAATAATATGATCGGTAAAGTTTTGGGTAATCAATTAATTAGATCTGCAACTTCAGTTGGTGCAAATTACAGGGCAGCATGCAGATCGAGATCAAAACAGGAATTCGTTTCAAGAATAAAAGTAGTAGAAGAAGAGGCTGATGAATCTCTATTTTGGTTAGAGTTAATAATGGAAAAAAACATATTTAAATTGGAAAAAATAAATGGCCTAATAAAAGAAGCAGATGAACTCACTGCTATTTTCACTTCTACCAATAAAACTGCAAAAGTTAATTTTTTAAATCAAAGATCCAAAATCAAAAATCAAAAATCTTGTTAAAGATCACCGATCTTCACGTAAACTACGGCGCAATTAAAGCATTGAAAGGCATCAGTCTTGAAGTGAAAGAGGGATCTATTGTTACTCTGATAGGAGCTAACGGTGCCGGTAAGACGACTTTGCTACGGACAATTTCTTCCATACTTAATCCTGTATCAGGCAGCATAGATTTTCTAGGTGAAAACATTATGAATCTGGCGCCAAATAAAATAGTAGAGAAGGGTATCTCCCAGGCACCTGAAGGAAGGATGATCTTTTCAAATCTTACAGTTAAAGAAAATCTTGAGATGGGCGCTTATGTAAGAAACGACAAACATAATTTTAAAGAAGATCTTGAATTTATATATACTTTTTTTTTAATATTCAAGGAGAGACTTAAACAACCCGGAGGAACTCTCAGCGGAGGTGAACAGCAGATGCTCGCCATCTCCAGAGCTCTGATGTCGAAACCGAAACTCTTATTACTTGACGAACCCTCACTGGGAATCGCCCCGCTTCTTGTTAAAACTATTTTTGAAAAAATTGAAGCCTTGAATAAAGATACCGGACTTACGATTTTACTGGTAGAACAGAATGCCAACATTGCTCTTTCAATTGCAGACTATGCTTATGTTATGGAAACAGGTGAAATTATTTTAGAAGGTGAAGCAAAATCACTGGCAAAAAATGAAGAAGTAAGGAAAGCGTATCTTGGAGAGTAGTTGAAAGTTGAAAGTTGAAAGTTAAAAGTTGAAAGTTAAAAGTTGAAAGTTGAATGTTGAATGTTGAATGTTGATTGTTGAAGATGAAACAATAAATATGAAAGGTATGAGCCATGAAAGTAGAACGATTTGAGGATTTGTTAATCTGGCAAAAAGCAAAAGAATTAACTCTTAAAATATATCGAAGGTTCGAAAAGAATTCCGATTATGGATTTAAAAAACAAATTGAAAGAGCTTCTGTTTCAATAATGAACAATATAGCTGAAGGTTTTGAAAGGAGAAGCAACAAAGACTTCAGACAGTTTTTATATTTTGCAAAGGGGAGTACAGGAGAAGTGAGAAATATGTTACATTTATCAATTGAACTAAACTACATTTCGGAGTCTGAATATAAAGATTTAATAGAGTTATCATTAAATATTTCCCGAATGACAGCGGGTTTAATAAAAACATTGTAAGCAATATAGATTTAACTTTTAACTTTTAACTTTTAACTTTTAACTAATAAAATTATGATTTACGCAGACAGAATGTCCAACTTAGGGACTGAGACAGCATTTGAAGTACTGGCTAAAGCTAGAAAACTTGAAGCAGAAGGAAAGAACATTATTCATCTTGAGATAGGCGAGCCGGATTTTCCGACTCCTGAAAATATCTGTGAAGCTGCCATAGCTTCTATCAGAGCAGGTGATACTCATTACACTCCTTCAGCCGGAATTCCGGAAATGAGAAACTGCATCGCAAAATATATTAACAAGACTAGAGGCATCGAGGTGCATCCTGATGAGGTTGTGATGACACCGGGAGCAAAGCCAATCATGTTCTTTACTATACTTGCTCTTATAAACGAAGGCGATGAAGTAATTTATCCAAATCCCGGATTCCCGATTTATGAATCCATGATAAATTTTGTCGGCGGAAAACCCGTTCCGCTTCAGCTTAAAGAAGAAATGGGTTTTGCATTTGATGTTGCAGATCTGAAAAAACTCATTACTCCAAAGACCAAAATGGTCATTATCAATACTCCGCAGAATCCTACCGGCGGCATACTTACTGAATCAGAGATCAGGCAGATTGCTGAAGTTCTGAAAGATCGTCCCGACATCATAATTCTAAGCGATGAAATATACAGCAGATTGATTTTTAAAGGTGATCATTTCAGCATTACACAGATCCCGGGATTTAAGGAAAGAACTATTATTCTTGACGGATTCTCAAAGACTTATGCAATGACAGGCTGGAGAGCCGGATACGGTGTAATGAACATCGATCTTGCAGCCAAGATCGCAAAGCTGATGACCAACAGTAATTCATGTACAAATACAGTTGTACAAAAAGCATGTATCGAAGCTTATGAAGGACCTCAGGATTCCGTTGAAAAAATGAAAGAGGAATTTATGAAAAGAAGAGATATCATTGTTGAAGGATTAAATTCGATAAAAGGATTTTCCTGTATAGTTCCAAATGGCGCGTTTTACGCTTTCCCGAATATTACCAAAACAGGATATACCTCCAAAGAACTCAGCGATCACATTTTATACAAAGGCGGAGTTGCATCACTTGCCGGAACTGCTTTCGGTGCATTTGGTGAAGGATATCTGAGATTCTCTTATGCAAACTCAAGAGAAAATATTCAGGAAGCTATCAAGAGAATAAAAGAGATTATCTGATTTATGGATTTTTGATTTTTGATTTTTGATTTTTGATTTTTGATTTTTGATTTTTGATTTTTGATTTTTGATTTTTGATTTTTTTAAATATTTGATTATAGCTTTATTATATCAATACTATATTTTGTATACAGTAAAGTTTTTAATTACGAATTTAATTTTTTTATTTTTATAAATGGATAATATAACAAACAACGAAACTGAAGTAAAAGAGAAGATCAAAGAGATCTTTAAGAATAATGATGCCATAACGATTGCGACAACGGGCGGTGAACTTTCGCCCTGGATACTCAGCGCTTATTTTGCAAGTGATGAATTAAAGATCTATCTGTTTATAGATACTGATGGAAAATCAATGGTAAATCTGAGAATAAATAAAAGAATTGCAATTGCGGTCTCAAAGAATGATGCCATGCAGGATTTTCTTCAGGGTTACGGCACTGTCGAAATATTAAAAGACTCTGAAGAAGGTTTTGTCAGGGATATCCTTACAAAGAAAATGCCTTGGTTCAAAACTTATACACCGGTAACTCCGGTCAGGATCGATATTGAAAAGTTTTATGTGAGTTCATTTGAGAGCAAGTGGTTTCCGGCGAGAGAATTGGAAATTAAGAATTAAGAATTAGGAATTTGTAGTTTCAAGTTACCGGTTACTAATTTCTATTCTCTTTACGAACTTTACAATCTGCTGCGGCGGATTACGAACTTTTCAAACTGTTCTCCCCCTCTTCCCTTTCGTTATTTCTACCTTTGATTAGCTTTATATAGTTGTTAAATTTATCTTTAAAGACATATTTTTGATCACAGATTATTTAATTATCGGCAGCGGGATAGCAGGTTTATCGCTTGCTTTACGGCTAAGTGAATTCGGTACTGTTTCAGTTATCACAAAGAAACAGAAAGCCGAATCAAATACAAATTATGCTCAGGGCGGAATAGCTGCCGTGATGTATGATGACGGTGAAACTGATTATCAGAATGATAATTATGATCTGCATATTAAAGATACGATCGATTGCGGGGCGGGAATTTGTAATGTGAAGGCAGTGGAAAAGATCGTTTATGAAGGACCGGACCGAGTAAGGGAATTAATTGAATTCGGCGCAAGATTCTCAAAAGAGAACGGAAAATTATCACTTGGCAAAGAAGGCGGTCATTCAAGAAACCGTATCATTCATGCCAACGATCTTACCGGCAAAGAGATAGAAAGAGCATTGCTTAACAAGATCTCCGGACAGAAGAATATCACTATATATGAATATTATTTTGCAATAGATTTTCTGACGAATAAAAATTTGAAGAGCAAGAATTCCAAAGGAAAGAAATGTTACGGTATCTATGCAATGAACGTGAAGAATAATAAAGTCGAGAAAATAATTGCCCGCGAAACAATTCTTGCCACAGGCGGAGCAGGACAGGTCTATCTTCACACTTCCAACCCGGCTATTGCAACGGGTGACGGAATTGCGATGGGATACAGAGCCGGATGTAAAATAGCTAATATGGAATTTATACAATTTCACCCGACTACATTATATGATCCTGAGATCAGTGAAACATCATCTCAGGTATTTCTGATATCAGAGGCAGTAAGAGGCGCAGGAGCAGTTCTTAAGACCATGAAGGGAAAAGAATTTATGCATAAATATGATAAAAGAAAATCACTTGCTCCGAGAGATATAGTCGCAAGAGCAATTGATAATGAAATGAAGAAAAGCGGTGATCCGCATGTATGTCTTGATCTTACTCATCTGGATCCTGATAAGATCAAAAAGGAATTCCCGAATATCTACAAAAAATGTTTAAGTAAGGGAATTGATATTACTAAAGAAATGATCCCTGTTGTACCGGCTGCTCATTACACGTGCGGCGGTATTGTAACCGATCTGAAAGGCAGAACCAATGTGGAGAATTTATATGCAAGCGGTGAAGTTACGATGACGGGTGTTCACGGCGCCAACAGACTCGCATCCAATTCATTACTTGAAGCAATGGTTTTTTCCTATGCAATCTTTGAAGAGCTTGAGAGAAAATTAAAATCAGAGAATCAGAAAACACTGAACATTAAACAAAAGAAATCAGAAGCTCAGAAAGCGCTTAACAGCATTTATAAAAACATATATGACTGGAATGAGGAAGGTATCGAGAATAACGAAGAATGGATCCTGATTTCGCACAACAGAAAAGAGATAAAAGAAGTAATGAGTGACTTTGTCGGGATCGTAAGAAATACTTTAAGACTTGAAAGGGCATACAGAAGAATTAATATGATGAGAGATGAGATCGAAGACTTTTACAAAAAGACAAAGGTAAGTGTTGAACTTCTTGAACTAAGAAACCTTGTAACAGTTGCATACCTTATAATCAAATCAGCTATGATGAGAAAAGAATCCAGAGGATTGCATTATATGCTGGATTATCCTGAAAGGGATGATAAGAAGTTCCTGAAAGACACGGTTTTGATTGATTTTTGATTTTTGATTTTTGATTTTTCAAAAATAGTAATTAATTTTTAATTTAAGACAATAGTAATCTGAATGAAAAATTTCGACAAATATAATTTAAAGTATTTATCCGGAATACTTCTGATTTTATTATCAGGGGTGCTGATTATATCCTGTACTAAGACCAAAGAAGACAATACAAAATCAGAGATAAATTCACTAAGCGGGGACACTGAGGGGGAAAATCTCAGTTCGGCAGGAGTAAAGGAAGGCGGACATGAATTTTCCGTACATTATCAGATGCCGCGTAGAATTTTCAGGCTGGATAAGGAAGATCTTAATAATGACGGCATCAAGGAAATAATAGTGATGAGTGTGCTGAAGGATACCGTCGATAAGTATAATGATTATTACAACTTTGATATGATCGAAGTGTTTTCGCTGGATTCAGAAAAGCAATCTTATGTAAAAATATTATCGGATACTGTTGATTATTCAAAAGAATGTAATTATGCAGAGCTGAGTGATGACAAAAGCAGGCAGATACTTGTTGTGACAAATTCAGGAGGAAATGATTCCATAACATCAGGAGGAATGTTTGTTTTTGAAATGATTTCAAAGGACAGTATCAATCTATTAAAATATTTCGAAACCGGCGCTCCTTCTGTAAAGGATCTGAAAAATGACGGTAAGAATGAACTTGTAGTATCAGATCTTTTTTATGGCGTAATGCCGCCGAATAATGCTGTATCATATGTCAGCGGAATATACAGAATAGAAAATCACGAACTTGTGCAGAGGAATTCTGACTATCCTGAATTTTATGATACCGAAATAGACGGGTTAAAAGAAAATTATTACGGATTAAAAAAGAAAGTTGAAATGGGAATGCAGCCTGTCAATCTTGCATATCCGCTATACAGAGAAGCTTCTGAGATAATCGTGAATTATTATTCAAAAGGCGACATGATAAATTTAAAAAAATTCTGGGACGAAGAAAAAAATGACCTTAAGAAAAATATAGAAGATACGGAGTTTTTGGATCTTAATAATTTCGTTTTAAAATTATTGCCTTCAGCAACGAATGCTTGACAGTTTGGATTTATCAATAGTTATAGTTACCTGGAACAGTAAAGATGAGATAGGAAATTGTCTGAGATCTATAACAGATAATACAAAAGATCTTAGTTATGAGATAGTGATAGTTGATAATGATTCAAAGGATAAAACTGTAGATGAGATCAGAAGCATAGGTGAAGAAAATTTCCACAGGATAAAATTAATACTGAACAAAACCAACACAGGATATACAAAAGCCAGTAATCAGGGCATTTCCTCTGCATCAGGAAAATTTATTTTACTTTTAAATCCGGATACGGTAATTGAGGATGACTCAATCAATATTTTACTTGAAAAATTAGTATCCGATTCAAAGACCGGAGCTGCGGCTCCGCAGTTATTGAATCCTGACGGAAGCATTCAATCATCCTGCAGGAAATTCCCTGACTTTTGGGATATGTTTTGTGAATTCACTTTTCTAAGCAGCATATTCCCAAGAAGCAAAACATTCAGCCGGTGGAAAATGAACTATTTCAGCCATAACGAGGAATGCTCTGTCGATCAGCCAATGGCAGCGGCTCTGATGATAAAGAAAGATGTGTTGAACAAAACAGGTAATTTTGATGAAAGATTTAAAATGTTTTTTAATGATGTAGATCTGTGCAAACGAATCTGTAATTCGGGATACAATATAATTTTTTATCCGAAGTCTAAGATCATTCACGAAAAAGGTGTAAGTATTTACAAGGACAGAGAGAAAATGATAAGAGTCTGGAATGAAGATTGTATAAGTTATTTCAGAAAATACAGCAGTAATAAATTGTTGTTATTATGGCTTGATATAAGCCTGAAGGTTTCGGGTTTTTTCAGAATATTACTTTATAAAATCAGAAAATGAAAGTAGCAGTAGCACAGACAACAGCCGTCTTAGGAGACATTCAAAGAAATATTGAGCATCATCTTGAGTTTTGCGACAGGGCGATAAAGAATAAAGCGGATCTGATAGTGTTTCCGGAATTATCCCTAACCGGCTATTCCGTAAAGGATCTGAATTACGTCCTATCTGTGAATCTTAAAGAGACTAAATTGCTTGACAAACTAAAAGCAAAGAGTAAAAAGATCTCAATAATATGCGGACTAGCCGAAGAGGATGAAAAGTTTGCAATATATAATTCCGGTGTTTTCATTTCAGACGGCGAGATAAAATTTTCACACAGAAAGATCTATCCGCCGACATACGGTTTATTTGAAGAGCTTCGTTATTTCTCAAAGGGAAATGAATGTAAGGCACATGAAACAAAATTCGGAAAGATCGGGTTACTTGTCTGTGAGGATCTGTGGCATATTTCACTGCCATATACTGTAGCGATGGACGGTGCTCAGATAATTGTTGGAATTGCAGTTTCACCAACCCGTCTTGCAATAAATTCAGAGAAATTTAAAAATTACGAAATAAACTCACAGCAGCATTGCGCTTATGCAAGACTTCTTTCGAGTTATTTAATATTCAGCAACAGAGTCGGGTATGAAGACGGAGTAAATTTCTGGGGCGGAAGCGAAGTAGTTGATCCTTTCGGGAATGTGATTGCCGCAGCTAAACTTTTTGATGAAGATATTATATATGCCAATATTGACATTGAAAATGTAAGAAGAGCCAGACATCAGGCAAGACATTTCCTTGATGAAGATCTGGATCTGACCATTAAAAATCTGAAAAAAATTGATTCCTGATACAATATCAGGGAAAATTTTAAGGGTAAAATGAACTTTTTACTTTATAAAAAGCATTTTAAAAGTTTTTGAAATTAAGTATTTTTGCAAAGTCCGGAAACAAAGTTTTATAATCAGACGGACATTTTAATTTTTAATATAAAATTAAGCTAAACAAAAGAGAATATTAGAGAAACAACATGAATGAATCATTAACAGACAGGGAAAAAGAAGTTTTAAAATACGTAGTGGAGAATTTTATACGTATAGCATCACCCATCGGGTCGAGAAGCGTATCGAAGAAAACCGATCTTAATTTATCCTCTGCTACGATCAGAAATGTAATGAGTGATCTTGAGGAAATGGATCTTCTCAATACACCGCATACTTCAGCAGGCAGAATCCCGACGGATAAAGGTTACAGATATTACGTAGATATGCTTATGAACAGTGAGAAACTGAATCTTGAAGAGGAATACAGAATAAGAAGCCAGTTTGATGATATGAACCTGAATATTGTAGAATCAAGAGATCTTTATATAGAAACATCAAGAATTCTCGGCAAGATAACACATTTACTCAGCATAGTTTCACAGCCTCTGATGTCCAAAGGATTATTTGATAAGCTGGAGTTTGTAAGTTTGGCATCCAATAAAATTCTTGTTGTGCTGAACATTAAATCAGGGATGGTCAAGACTGTTATAATGGAGATCGACACCGAGATTCCGAAATCAAGACTCGATGATCTTTCATCTTTTCTTAATGAAAGACTGCAGGGTCTTACCCTTGATCAGATTCGGGAAAGTTTTTCGGAAAGAGTAAAAGATTATAAACACAAAGAACCGGAGCTGATCCGACTTTTTGTAAATTCACTTGATAAATTATATTCCGATGAGGAAAAAGGTAACAGAATTTATGTAGGAGGTACAGGAGATCTTATAATGCAGCCTGAATTTGAGAATCCAAAAAATTTCAAGGAAATAATAAATCTGGCGGAAGATAAGAATCTTGTAATTCATATTTTCGAGAATTCGTTTAAGTCTGATAATGAAGTGATGATCTCTATAGGAAGTGAAAACGAGGAAGAGCGTCTTAAAAATTACAGCGTAGTCACGACTTCTTATAAAGCCGGAGATGTCAAAGGAAATATCGGAGTAATCGGACCGAAACGAATGAATTATGCAAGGATGATCTCTCTTTTACAATACACTTCAAAAATTATAAATGAGAAATCCCTGTAGTAATACAAATAAATTTTAAAAAATAAAAATAAATAACGGAGTAAACATAGATGAGTAAAAAGCACAATATTAATATCAAAGACAGTAAGAATAACAATACAGAAACTGAAAATGAAACAGAAGAGGAAGAGATCATAGAAGAACAGGAAGAGCAAAACGGGGATGATAACGATAAGGATTCTGAGATCGCCAGACTCAAAGATACGCTTTTAAGGAAAATGGCTGAATTTGAGAATTATAAAAGAAGAACAGATTCTGAAATTTCAAATTACATTAAATATGCATCTGAAAGTTTAATTAAGGATCTGATCCCTGTGTATGATGATCTCGGAAGATCCATTGACTCAATTAACAAAGGCGAAACAAAAGATTTCGAAACTTTGAAGACTGGAATTGTTCTGATCTATGATAAATTCAAAAGTGTTCTAGAAAAAGAAGGATTAAAAGAAATAAATTCACTTGGAAAAGAATTTGACGTGGATTTGAGTTCTGCTCTTATGCAGGTACCAAGTAAAGATGTAAAACCCAATACTGTAATTGAAGTAATAGAGAAAGGTTATAAATTAAAAGATAAAGTAGTAAAGCACGAGAAGGTTCTTGTTTCGAGTGAACCAAATTAAACAAAAGGAAAGTAAAAAATAAAATGACAAAAAGAGATTATTATGAAATATTGTCCGTAACAAGGACAGCAACCAATGATGAAATCAAATCATCATACAGAAAGCTGGCAATGACATATCATCCGGATAAAAATCCGGGGAATTCAGAAGCTGAAGAAAAATTCAAAGAGCTTGCCGAAGCTTATGAAGTTTTATCGGATCCTAATAAAAGATCACGATATGACCAGTTCGGTCATCAGGGCGTAAATGGTCCCGGCGGTGCTCATGGCTTCAGTGATATCAATGACATATTCTCACAATTCGGTGATATATTTGGTGGATTCAGCAGCAGAGGCGGAAGAGGCGGCGGAAGTATATTTGATGAATTCTTTGGCGGCGGGTCTGGCAGTTCAGGTCGTCAGCAAAATAATACCGGAAGCGATCTGAAGATAACTGTTAAACTTACACTTGAAGAGATTGCAGAAGGTGTGGATAAGACACTTAAGATAAAAAAATATAAAGGATGTACGAGTTGTGAAAGTACAGGTGCAAAAGCCGGAAGTGGTTTTTCCAAATGTACACAATGTAACGGTTCGGGGGAAATTCGTCAGGTGACCCGCTCTATGTTCGGTCAGTTTGTGAATGTGACAATGTGTAATCAGTGTAACGGTGAAGGAAGGATCATAAAAGAGAAATGTCCTGAATGTCACGGTGAAGGAAGAGTTAAATCCGAATCAACCATCAAAGTCAGCATTCCTGCGGGAGTAGAAGAAGGAAATTATATACCGCTGAGAGGTCAGGGTAATTCAGGTCTCAGAGGCGGAAGCGCAGGGAATCTGCTTGTTTTCATCGAGGAAGAAAAACATGCGGAATTTACGAGAGAAGAAGATGACATTTATTATGATCTCGAAGTAAGTATTTCAGATGCAATACTCGGAGTGGATGTGGTAGTTCCGACTCTGGGCGGTAAAGCAAAACTTACGATCGAACCCGGCACTCAGTCAGGTAAAAAGCTCCGTATGAAAAACAAAGGTATCAAAAGTCTTAACGGATACGGCAGAGGTGATCAGATCGTAGTTGTAAATATTCATATTCCGTCTAAAATTAATTCAAAAGAAAAAGAATTATTAAGAGAACTGAATAAATCCGAAAACTTTCAGCCAAAAGCATCCAAAGCTCAGAAGTCAAAGAAGAAAGAAGAAAAAGGTTTCTTTGATAAAGTCTTCAGCTGATCTGAATTTTTAAATTTATGATTAAGACCCGGTATATTCTGCCGGGTTTTTTTTTGGGGTAAATTTAAATTATGTTTCTTATCAATTCAGTTGAAACTGATTATATTATTGTTAATATTAAAATAAAATTTTAACCCGGTAAAATGAAAAAACTATTACTAACCTTATTTATTATTCTGTCTTCATTAGACTTTGTTTTTGCCGTTGCTCCCGTTGTAACTTCCATATCACCCCAAAGACAAATATTAAATGCGCCGAGATCTGTTGTAATTACTGCAGATTTCAATACTGCTCTTGATCCTGCATCAGTCAACAGTCTTACGTTCAGGGTTTTTGGAAAACAAACAGGTCCGGCTTCGGGTACTATACAATTATTAAATGGCAATACACGAATCAGTTTTACGCCGGCAAATCCTTTTCTCGCGGGAGAATGGATAACAGTAAATTTATCCAAAGGAATTAAAAGCGCGGACAATACTCCCATGGCGCTAGGATACAACTGGAACTTCTGGACCATTGCCATGCCGGGGACGCTGAACCAGACACTTATCAGAACACTCCCTGTAAGAAGACCGGGTGAAGGACTTATCCAATGTTACGGAGCACTGGGCTGTGACTTTAATAATGACGGAAGAACAGATCTTGCAGTTGTAAATGAAGTATCAAGAGACTTCCGGGTATTTCTGAATAACGGAATTAATTATGATTCAATCTTTGCCATCTATCCTTTGCCTGCAGGATCGTTTCCAAGTCCGAGTGAAGCGGCGGATTTTGATCATGACGGGATTGTCGATATAGTAATTGGAAACGCTGCAAATAATAAGCTGAGTTTGTTTATGGGACTCGGCAATGCCGCATTCATGCCTGAAGTTCCTTACACTGCATCGAATAATGTAAGAGGCGTTGCTATTGCAGATTTTGACGGAGACGGGTTTGATGATGTTGTAACTGCTAACCGCGGAGGAAGCAATATTTCATTGTTTAAAAATAACGGTAACGGGACTTTTGGTACGGCTTTCAATATAAATACTGTCGGATCTTCTGAGACTGCGGTTATGATTGCAGATGCTAACAATGACGGCATTCAGGATGCATTTATCGGGTGTTATGGGAGTAACGAATTAGTTTTATTACTTGGTGACGGAAACGGCGGGTTTAATTTTTCATCAAGAACTCCTTTGAACGGAGCTCCGTGGGCAATTGTAGTCGGAGATATCAATGGTGACGGGAATGTTGACGTGGCTGCTTGTCTTTCTTCTGCCAACAGGATTGGAATTGTTTTCGGTGATGGAGCTGGCGGACTTGGAACAGTTACAAACTATCTTTCAGGAAGTTTTCCATTAGCAATAGATATAGGAGATGTAGATGGTGACAATGATCTCGACATTATCTCGAGTCAGTATGCAGGTGCGGACTTCAGGGTTTTTGAAAATACGGGTAATGGAGTTTTGTCAACCACTCCGGTTATACTTCCCTCTTCAGGATCCGGTTCGTGTATAACTGTTCATGACAGGGATAACGACGGAGACCTTGATCTTTCCGGAATAGATGAGGTAGACGATCTGCTTTTTATTTTTAATAACGGTCCCGGACCACTTGGTATAAACACATCTTCCAATGAAACTCCTGATGGATTTTATCTTGGACAGAATTATCCAAACCCGTTCAATCCTACAACCAATTTGGAATTCGGGATTTCGGATTTTGGATTTGTAAGTTTGAAAATTTATGATGTGCTTGGTAATGAAGTTGCAAATCTTATAAATGAAACCAGACAACCGGGTATATACAAAGCAGAATGGAATGGAAATAACAATGCCAGCGGTGTTTATTATTATGAATTAATTGCAGGTAATTTTAAGGAAACAAAGAGAATGCTTCTTCTGAAATAAAATATTAAAACTGAATTTTTTGATCAATTCAGGTTTGTAAATTAGTTAAGGAGAATAATAAAAGACAATAAATAAGGAGAATAAAAATGAAGAATATATATGCAATAATAATATTGTTTATTTTTCAATTGCCTGCATCATATGCGTTTTCACAAAGCGGCTGGTACTGGCAGAATCCTTTGCCTCAGGGAAACAATTTAACTTCCGTAAGATTTATTAATTCTAATACAGGCTGGGCTGTTGGTGAATTTGGTGCAATAATCAAATCAACAAACGGTGGAGTAAACTGGATAAAAATATCAGGCGTACCTGATGTTAACTGCAAATCAGTATATTTCACGGATCAAAACTCAGGCTGGGCTGTTGGATGGAATTATGAAGGAGCATATACCGGTAAAATAATCAGGACTACAGACGGCGGCATTACATGGACCCCTCAGATATCACTTTCAAATAATTATTTTAATTCAGTTTTTTTTACAGATAATAATACCGGATGGACCGCAGGAGGCATCAGCGGAGATAGCGGTACAATTCTCAAAACTACAAACGGTGGAACTGACTGGATAGCTCAGACAAGCGGGACTGATAAGACACTTAATTCAGTATTTTTTACTGATAGTAATACAGGATGGATAGTTGGAAATAACGGTATAATTCTCAGAACGGTAAACAGCGGTTTGAACTGGACAGCAACGACAGCCGGAGCAAATTATGTATTGTCTTCGGTTTTCTTTACAGACAATTATACCGGCTGGACAGTAGGTTTTCCTGGTGCAATATTAAGTACAACAAACGGCGGTTTAAACTGGTCAGCTCAGACAAGCGGGACAATCAACCAGTTAAGCTCAGTATTTTTTATCAACAGTAATATCGGCTGGGCTTCAGGCAGAAACGGTACTATTCTGAATACAACAAACGGCGGAGTGAACTGGAACTTTCAGAAGAGCAGCACTGGTATTTTTTTAATTTCAGTTTTTTTCGCAGATAACATTAAAGGCTGGGCTGTCGGTAGTTCGGGAATAATTCTCAATACAACAAACGGGGGTATATACTGGTCAGAACAGTCCATAGGTTCACACAACAGGTTGTCTTCTGTCTATTTTATTGACAACAATACAGGTTGGGCTTCAGGCGATAGCGGAACTATTGTTATGACTGCAAGCGGCGGCTCTGACTGGATAACTCAGAATAGCGGAACCCGAAAAAGGTTGAATTCAATATTTTTCATTGACAGCAATACAGGATGGACAGCAGGAGATTCAGGTACTCTTCTAAAAACTTTAAACAAAGGTACAAACTGGACAGCTCAGAATATCGGCACAGGCAGATCCCTGAGATCTGTTTTTTTCACAGACATATACACAGGCTGGGCAGTGGGAGACTCAGGGACAATTCTTAAAACTACAAACGGAGGAACAAACTGGTCTAATCAAAATACAGTAGCAAATATTCTTGAATCAGTTTTCTTCATTAACAGTAATACAGGCTGGGCTGTCGGATATCCGGGTATAATACTCAGCACTTCTAACGGTGGTTCAGACTGGTCGGCTCAGAATATCGGCACAGGAAGATCCCTGAAATCTGTTTATTTCAATGACAGCAGTAACGGCTGGACAGTCGGCGAATCAGGTACTATACTCAGAACTACAAACGGAGGAATTAACTGGTCTTTTCAGACAAGTGAAGGATTTCACCGATCCGAATCAGGTGTAAGCACATATCTGTATTCTGTTTTCTTCACTGACAGCAGCACAGGCTGGGCGGCAGGAAGTACAGGTAAAATTATCAGAACAACAAACGGAGGGTCAAACTGGACAACTCAGCAAAGCGGAACATTTAATGACATTCATTCAATTTATTTTTCAGATAACTATAAAGGTTGGGCAATTGGAAACGGCGGAACGATCCTCAATACCACAAATGGAGGTATTCTTGTCGGGGAATCTTCAACTACAATATTAATACCCGGGATATTTTCACTTTCACAAAACTTTCCGAATCCATTTAATCCGGTTACAAAGATCTGTTATGAATTACGGGTTTCAGATTATGTCTCTCTTATAGTTTATGATGTGCTTGGAAATGAGATAGCAACTCTAGTGAATGGAAAACAAAGTGCAGGGTTCTACCAAATTGATTTTTCCGTCTCATCGATTGGATTTGAATTATCGAGCGGGGTTTATTTTTACAGACTGGAAACGACAGGATTTGCGGAAACCAGAAGGATGATACTTGTCAAGTAACTTGTGTTTTAAAATTCATGAGATCATATAATGATCTTTTTTATCTGTATTTTTTTTTACAGGAATATATAATTCACTGTACCGGATATAATTAAAGATAAAAGAGTTGTAGCATCCATAAGAGTTTTGCGGTTAAACGGCAGCCATTATTTCATCAAACCCTGCTATAAATTTTAGAAACTTACTTTGGATATTGAATAAAATTATTTTTCCGAAGAATAATATTTCTTTTTAAGCCAGAGTGATACATTGACAAGAATTATCAGTGCGGGGACTTCCACCAGCGGTCCGATAACACCTGTGAACGCCTGACCGCTGTTTATTCCAAATACTCCTATTGCAACAGCAATTGCCAGCTCGAAATTATTTCCGGTAGCTGTAAAAGATATAGATGCATTTCTCGGATAATCAGCTCCCATTTTTTTATTGACAAAGAAACTTATGAAGAACATTATGATAAAATACAGGAGCAATGGTATAGCGATCCTGACTACATCAACCGGGATATTTACTATCAATTCCCCTTTTAAACTGAACATTAATACTATAGTCAGCAGTAATGCTATGAGCGTGACAGGAGAAATCAACGGAATAAACACATTCTGATACCACTCCTCTCCTTTAAGCTTTATCAGTGAATATCTGCTGATAATTCCCGCGATAAAAGGAATCCCAAGATAAATCAAAACACTTTCCGCGATCTGAGATATGGTAATATTTACCGTCATACCTGTAAGTCCCAGAGCAGACGGGATAAGTGTAATAAAAAGATAAGCATACAAACTGTAAAAAAGCACCTGGAAAATACTGTTTACCGCCACAAGACCGGCTGCATATTCCCTGTTACCTTCCGCAAGTTCATTCCAGACAATAACCATTGCAATACACCTTGCAAGACCTATCAGAATAAGACCTGCCATATATTCGGGATAACCATTCAGAAATATTACTGCAAGAATGAACATAAGTACCGGACCAATAATCCAGTTAAGGAATAATGATACACTGAGTATCTTCTTATTCCTGAACACTTCTCCGATTTTTTCATACCGCACTTTAGCCAGAGGCGGATACATCATAAGTATCAGTCCGACAGCCAATGGAATATTTGTTGTCCCGCTGGAAAATGAGTTTATAAAGTCGGATGAGGAAGGAATAAAGTATCCAATGGAAATACCCAGAAACATTGCAATAAATATCCATAAAGTCAGGAACCTGTCAATTATATTTAACTTTTTTATTTTTGTTTCCGGTTCAGTGATTTTCTGACTCATAGCAGATTAATTAAATTACTTTACAAAATTTTAACAGCATTCGTCTTTCAGATCTATTGTTATGTTTAAAAAATCAGTAAAGGTCTTTCTGACTTTTGACCATTCTTTTTCATTTATACAGTAACATACTTTCTTTCCTTCCACGTCACCTTTTATAAGTCCTGAATCCTTTAACTCCTTCAGATGCTGGGAGATTGTGCTTTGGGATAAAGGGATATTAATAACAATATCACCGCATACACAGGATCTTCTTTTTGAAAGATATTTAAGGATCGCTATTCTCGCCGGATGCGATAAAGCCTTTGCATATTGTGAAATCCTGTTTTCTTTTGAAGTGAATTCTTCTGCTTTTGAAATACCCATTTTTTTAATCGTAATATTACGATTATAAAAATAAATTAAAAGCTACAAAATCTGTTGCAGCAAAGGTTTGGTTTTTGAGTGCTGGTATTAACTTTCAGGAAATTACTTAAGAGTATAATTGAATATAACTTGGAGAAACAACTGCAATGAAAGTTGAAGAAAAAATAAATTAATGAAGCTTTAATTCTCTTCCTTCAGATCACGCTTCATAAGCTGTTCTGTAGCCTGATACGGATCTTTGTCTTTGAAAAGAATATTGTAAACCTGATGAGTTATGGGGAGATCGATGCCGAGGGATGTTGAAAGTTCATAAGCGGCTTTAGTAGTTGCAACGCCTTCTGCAACCATTTTCATTTCCTTTAGAATTGTCTTGAGCTTTTTCCCGCTTCCTATCTGTTCGCCGACACTTCTGTTTCTCGAATGAACAGAGCTGCATGTAACGATAAGATCACCCAGACCGGATAATCCGAAAAAAGTCTCTTTCTTTGCATTTAATTTAAGTCCAAGCTGCATTATTTCATTCACGCCTCTTGTCATTATAGCTGCTTTTGTATTATCTCCAAAACCAGCGCCGTCAGAGATACCGGCTGCAATAGCGATAACATTCTTTAAAGCACCGCCGACTTCTGTTCCGATCAGATCATTATTCCTGTATGCCCGGAAATATTTATTGGAGAATACCTTCTGAACAATTTTAGTTTTCTTTTCATCAGAGCCTGCGCATACAACAGCTGTCGGGATCTTCCGGGAAACTTCTTCTGCATGCGATGGTCCTGACAGACATAAAAGATTTTCAGTTTTTACTTTCTTAAAAATATCCGAAAGGATATCAGAAACAAGCATATATGTTTTATTCTCGATACCTTTAGATACGCTGACAAGCATTGCGTCTTTAAAATCGAAATCTGATAATGGGGAAAGACTCTTTCTGATAAATTGTGTGGGAGTGGAAATTACGATCAGGTCTTTACCTTGAGCGGCAAATTCGAGATCATTGGTAATAACAATTGATTGCGGGATCTTAATTTTTGGGAGATAATAAAAATTTTCCCTGTATTCGGCAATGGTCCTGGCGTATTCAGAATTGAATTCCCAGAGGGTTACATCGAAACCGTTTTCATTGAGTAAAATCGCGAGTGTTGTACCCCAACCTCCTGCGCCAAGTACTGCGATTTTCATTTGTAGATTATGATTTTGAGAAAGGTGCCTTTATCTTGAATATTCTGATAAGCCATAGCTTATCAAATCTGTTTTCATTTCCGTAAAGAAGTCTTTTGATATTTTCACGATGATTGTAAATCAACAATAATGAGACTCCTATGCTGAAGAATATCAAAGTGTTATATCCGTAAATCTCAACTTTAAAAACATTTTCCCTGACAAACATTGTTACGGGGAAAACAAAAGATGCTACGATTGAACCAAGTGATACGTACCCCGAAGAGAGAACTATTAAAATAAAAAATCCCACGCTGATACCAACATCGACAGGAGCCAGTGAGATCAGCATTCCGAGAGCTGTATTGATACCTTTACCGCCTTTGAAATTAACAAATACCGAAAATGTATGTCCGAGCACAGCGCTTATTCCGGCTATGATCTTCAGAACAGTTAAATCCTCAAATGGCGTATAATTTGTGAATGGTAAATTGTCATAGAAAAAAGTCGAGACAAAGAGAACGGCTATGAGACCTTTTGAAATATCCATTGCCTGAACGAGGATACCGAGCGGCACACCCAAAACCCTGAAAGCGTTTGTAGAGCCGAGATTTCCGCTTCCGTAATTTCGGATGTCAATTTTTTTAAATAATTTACCGACAATAAGAGCCGATGGAATTGACCCTATAAGGTAACTTGTTACAATTATACCAATTAAGTTTAGCATTGTTAAAAATAGCTGTTAAACACATTAAAAGAAATCCAAGACTTGTGATATAATATTATAATATTGTAAATATCAGTCCGGATTCTGAGCAAAGAAAAAATTTTATTTTCCGAGTATTTCTTTTTTAGATTTTAAAACAGTTTTTGCGGTAATGTCATCGAGTTCATATATCTGCTGATCACCCGGAATCATAACAAGATATTTAACCGGATCTGAATCGATCTTAAGAAAATTTATCTGAGTTTTTGTTCCCCAGTCTACAATGACCTTATCCGTAAAAGCTGTCTGATCTGTCAGTGTCGTATCACTGAAACCTTTTGTCTGATAATTCTGCAGAGCATTCAATATTCCGGAAAAAACAACAGAAACAGTATCGCTTCCAATTGCAAATTTTCCCTCGGCATTTTTAGCGACAGTAAAATTCTCTCCGCCGGTATTAAACTCAATTGAATTGATCCCCTGCTGAGGAATAGAGATAATGTTTTTATCTTTCCATTCGGAAATATCCGTTCTGAAATAATTATTTTTATCAATTCCATCTGCCAGATAAACAGTTTCGGAGTCAGGCTTTTTTATATAAGATGAAATACCTCCAGGTGCGGCGCTACCAACAATAAATTTTCCCTTTAAAACTCCATTTTCATAAACCGAAACTTCAGACTGATTATCATCTGTAAATCCGTAAGTGTCTTTCTTTTCAGGATTTGTAGAAACTATGCTTTCAATTTTAAGATTCTTAAGTCCTGAGACAATTCCTTCAACATAAGAGCTGACAGTTCTGTACTGAAACGGAGATTCAATTCTCCATTCACCGGTGGCTTTAGAAAGTACAACGTCTCCTTTAATATTTTTTATTTCGATCTTATCAACTTTAGCAGAATCAATTTCAAAAAATCTGGTTTCCGATAAATCATAACTTGTGGTTTTTTCACCTCTGTCTGAAGTAAGGAAATATGCAGCTACTGCCAGCACTATAAAAACCACTAAATATAATAAAGTTTTACTTTTCATTATTAAAATTAATTATTTATTTCAATTGTAAATTTTTCTTTTTCTGTTTTCTCTGATTCCATTTATATAATCCTATTAATAGAACCAGGACAGGCGGAAATATTAAGTTAAAATACTTTATGAATTTTTTTGTGCTGTCCGAAGTCTCTTCTATTGGAGATTCAGAAGATACCTTTGTCCTTATTACAGCAAGTCCGACATCATCCATCAGATAATCAACCAGATTGACAAAGAAAATTATATTCTCTCTCGGAGGTTTATTCTCTTCATTGGCAAAATCACCGTCACCTATTGCAACAATTTTAACTTTATCGCTTACCGCTTCATTTAATCTCTGACCGGTTAACTGAACCCAGCCCTGCGTTGTATCAGTCGGCATATCAAGATTCGCAAATCCGCTTTTGAATTTGCCTGAATAGATTGCTCCGACTGTATAACCCGGCTCATTAAATAATGTATCGGCTGAAGCTTTGGTCATACTCTGAAACTGCTCCAGATTTAAAAAGAAAAAACCTTCCGCTTTTCCGGATCTGTCTGATGTGACAAGAAGCGGATCAACATTTATATTCTGTGAAGCTGCGACCGATGTATCCAGAGAACTTGCAAAGGTAAGTACTACACTTTTAATATTCTGAAATGCCGGATTATCCTTTGCTATATTTGTTATAACCGGGAAATACGGATAATTCACTGATATCGGAAATCCGATCTGTGACTGCACCTGTACCGGCGAACACTGCAGGTCCCTGATAAGATCATTGTCAATTTTAATACCGTATTTGAAAAGAAGATCATCAAGATTTAATTTTGTTTCCTTTCCCATTACCATCTGCTGCTGAAAATCAGGTGTGATCTTGTCAACAAGGAATGCCACATTACCGCCGTTCATTATGAACTGATCGATCTTATATTTATTGCTCTCTGTGAAAGGCATTTTCGGCGACATTATGATCAGACATTTCATAAGTGGATCCAGCTCAGAAGATGAATTAAGATCAACCGGTACAACTTCATACTGTTCATTTAAAACCTGCTGGATCTGTGTGAGTTTACTGAGTTCAGGTTCGCCCTGACCTGATAAAAATCCAACCTTAAGTTTTACGGTTGTGTTCATTTTCTTGATCAGACTGGTGATCTCATATTCAAGATTATCTGCAGACTGGACAACAGGGATGGTCTCCTGCTTTCCGTTATATAAAAATACGAGTCCGAGATAAGCTCTTTTCACTTCAAGTTTATCATTATCCATAGCCTGAATCTGAACAGGCTGAATGCCGTATTTCTGTGCTTCTTTATCGAGTTCATTTCCTTCACCTTCTCCTTCTGAAGTCGGATTCAGAAATTCATAATTCAGATTACCATCTGAATAAGATCTGTAGTCATCCAGTATATCCTGTACCTGTCTTCTGAGATTATTATAAGGGGGAGGAAGATTGTCACTGAAATATGCTTTTACAAGTAGCTTATCATCAAGATTTGCAACTATATCCTTACTGACCGGGGATAAAGTATAGCTTTTATTTTTTGTCAGATCTATTCTTGTGAAAACTCTTTTTGCTATAATATTTATTACGACAATTATACCTATTATTATCGCTGTTTTTATTAATATGTCTTTCTTATTCATTATAACTTTTTTCGTATAATTAAAAAATTTTTAAATCAAAAATTTAAGACCATCTTCTTTTTTCAAGAGAAGTTTTTGTTAGCAGAACGAAAATTGTAATACCGCTGAGATAATAAATAAGATCTCTTGAATCGATAACACCTCTTGCAATATTGCTGAAATGATAATCAATACTGATATATTCAAGTATTGAAGCAATTCCTGCAGGAAGGAACATCAAAACTTTATTCAAAAGGAATAATGCAAATACTATAAGAAAACTTATAATAAAAGCCACTACCTGATTTTCAGTCAGAGACGATGCAAATATTCCGATACTGATATAGATCCCGCTCATAAATATCAGTCCGATATAAGAACCTATTATAGCGCCCGTATCGATCTTCCCGATAAATGTAAGACTGATCACATATATCAGAGTGAATGCAAGTGCTATGCATGTAAGAGCAAGAGCAGCAAGAAATTTCCCCAGTACTATATCCAGATCTGAGACAGGTTTTGTAAGCAGAAGCTCTATTGTACCTGATTTTTTTTCCTCGGAAAGCGTTCTCATTGATATTGCCGGAATGAAGAATAGAAATATAAATGGTATTATATCAAATACATTTCTCATTGTCACGACGCCGCTCAGGAAAAGACTGCTGGTAAAAAACCAGCCGGTGATCACCAGAAACACTACAAGAACAATGTATGCTACCGGCGAATTAAAGTATGATTTAAGTTCTTTTCTGAATATTGTTAATATATTTTTCATAGATTTTTTAAGCTTCTTTTTTAGATTTAGATGTTGTTAACTGTCTGAAGATATCTTCGAGTGAAGTTTCCTCCTGATGAAGTCCAAGCAATACAGAGTTCATTGAAACTATCTTTCTGAAAAGATCTTCGCGGGCATCCGATCCTTTCAATCCAGTTATATGGAAGTTTATGGAATTATCATCTTCTTTCAGTATCCTGACTTTATCAATATTTTTAACGGAAGAAATACCTCTCAATATAATATCTTTATCAACAGAATCTTTTTTAACTATGAGACTGATAGTAACCTGACCTTTGAATTTATCCTGTAAAGAATCCGGTGTTCCGTCTGCAACTATTTCGCCTTTGTTTATGATAAGAACCCTGTCGCATGTTGCTTCTACTTCACCAAGTATGTGAGTAGAGAGAACAAGAGTTTTTTCTTTACCGAGATGCCTGATAAGTTTTCTGATCTCAATGATCTGATTTGGATCGAGACCGGATGTCGGTTCGTCAAGTATCAGAACTTCAGGCTCGTGAATCATTGCCTGCGCAAGACCGACTCTTTGTTTAAAACCCTTTGAAAGTTCACCGATATCTTTATGCTGAACATCACCCAGACCGCAGATATCAACCATCTTCTTTATAGCTTTATTAATTTCAGATTTCGGAACTGATTCAAGAGCTGCAGCATATTCTAGATAGTCCAGAACATTCATATCAAGATAAAGCGGATTCTGCTCAGGCAGATATCCTATTTTCTTTCTGACATCCATTGAATTTTCTTCAGTCTCAAGATCATTTACATAAATCTTGCCCGAAGAAGGAGTCAGATAAGTTGTGATCATTTTCATGGTAGTGGATTTACCTGCACCGTTTGGTCCAAGAAATCCAACGATCTCGCCTGTGTTAATTTCAAACGAAATATCGTTAACAGCTGCCTGCGTCCCGTAATATTTCGTTAAGTTTTCAATTTTTATTGACATAGTATTTTAAAATATAACAGCAAAAATAATTTTATTAGAAAAAAAATTCAAACCAATTTTGAGTAAAAAGTATTGGGTATTGGGTATTGGGTATTGAGTATTGAGTATTGAGTATTGAGTATTGAGTAAGCTTTCACGTCTTAATTCTCACGGCTCATATCTCATAACTCATATCTCATAACTCATATCTCATATCTCATAACTCATATCTCACCTTTCACGTCTCTTTATCTTTATAATTCTCCTCATAATACTTCAGGTATTCTCCACTCATGACTTTCTTCCACCAGTCGGTATTTTCTTTATACCAGTTGATGGTCTTTTCAATCCCTTTTTCAAAAGTATACTCAGGTTTCCATCCAAGCTCATTCATAATTTTAGAGGAATCAATGGCATATCTCCTGTCATGTCCGGGTCTGTCTTTAACATATCTGATATTTTCCTCTGAAATATTCAGACTTTTCAATATCAGTTTCACTATATCAATATTATACCATTCATTATTACCTCCGATATTATATACATCGCCGATCTTTCCTTTTTCCAGAACTGTCAGAATTGCCGAACAATGATCATCCACATAAAGCCAGTCACGAATGTTCTTACCGTCACCATATACAGGAAGCTGTTCTCCATCCATGGCTTTTGCAATCATGAGAGGGATTAATTTTTCAGGGAACTGGTAAGGTCCGTAATTATTGGAACATCTTGTAATGAGAATAGGAAGATCAAATGTATGATGAAAAGCATTACATAAAAGATCAGCAGAAGCTTTACTTGCAGAATAAGGACTGTTTGTTGTAATAGGTGTTTTTTCCGTAAATAAAATTTCTTTATTATCTTCTGGCAAAGAACCATATACTTCGTCAGTTGAAACCTGCAGATATTTTTCGAGTTTATAATCCTTTAAAACTTCAAGCAGAACATGAGTTCCGCCTACATTCGTATTAATGAATTCTTTTGCTCCGAGAATGCTTCTGTCCACGTGAGATTCAGCTGCAAAGTTGACGATCGTATCAATTTCATTTTCCTTTACTGCTTTTTCCACCTCGCTTTTTTCACAGATATCACCTTTTACGAATTTGTATTTATCATTGAATTCAATATCAGTTAAGTTCTCAAGATTGCCTGCATAAGTCAGCTTATCAAAATTAACAACGTTATAATTATAGTTGTTAAGCAGATATTTAATAAAATTACTGCCTATAAATCCGGCACCGCCGGTCACCAATATATTTTTCATTAAAATTTTATTTTGTAAATAATCCGAAGTTTAAACCGAAGTTAACAACAAAACCGTCTGCTTTGATACCTGTCGGTGCATCTGTAACAGGAATATCATCATCGACAGTCCAGTTGTTATTTGCAGAGAATTGATATCCTGCATCAAGTTTTGCATACAGATATGAAGTTAAGAAAACTCCAAGACCGATTTTAGGTCTTATGGAAAAGAATCTTACACTGAGTTTATTTGAAAAATTCTGCGTAGTACTGTCTCCACCGTACTGACCGAAAATATTGTTCCAGTTGCCGAAAGAAGAATTATTCTGATACATCTGAATTGTGAGAAGACCTGTAGCAAAATAACCACCGAGAGTCAGCTCAACGGTTTTTCCAAAACTTTTCACATATTCAGCTGAAATTCCTCCCGAACCATATTCATAGTAGACAGTTCTTGTAATATCTCCGGTGATCATCTGTGTTGAAGTTGAAAATCCTTCACCCGATCCTCCGAGCCGAAGCCATCTTACGTTTTTCAGAGGAAGGTCTATAAAACCCCCGCCGCCGAGTATCAGAAATCCATCTGAAGATACTGAAGGTATACCGATCTTATTCAGCTGAGTATTCAGATCATCAGTATTGTTCCAGAACCAGCCGATCGTTGGTCCGCCGGCTAAAGAAAATTTAGGAAAGACCTGCGAATAAGATATGTTTTGAATTAATAAAAGCGCTGCAATTGCAGAAATGATTTTAAATCTCAATACTTTATATATAATTTATGAAATGTTAATAAATCCATTTGAATTGTGAGCGTAATTTAGCTAAAATAGGTTTGTAATGAAAGTAATTTTCTATTACAATTTAATAATTGGTTTAATTCAATTCTTTAACAATTAGTAAAAAAATGATTGTTTTGAAAACTGAAACTTATTTTTCCTTATTTTGTATATATTTATTATTAAAAATTAAATCAATAACAAATTCCAAAATTAATTCTTTTCAGCAAATAGTTTATTACTGCATTTTTTATTTATAATTTATATTTTGCGAATATTTTTAGTTACTAAATTCACAAATTAAAAACAAAAACCGAAAGGAAAATATGTTAAAAAAATTCAAAAAGAATATTCTTGCGATAGCGATTATCGTATCTTTCGCAGGAGTATTATCTTCATGTTATTACGACTACGGGATTGATTCTGAAAATTCAAACATCGTCGTAACCGGATATGATAATACTTATCCATTCAATACAATCAACAGATACATACTTGATACTACCGTCAACAAGATCGGTGATCAAAGCATCACTAATGCTTTTAATTCTACCATTATCAACACAACAAGAGCTAATTTGAATAAACTCGGATGGACTGAAGCTAGTCTGTCTGATTCCTTAGCTAATGATGTTGTGAGAGTTTCTACGGGTATAACAACAACAACATATACCGTAAACTATAATGATTACTACTGGTATGGTGGTGGTTATTACTGGGGATATCCGCCATATTACGGAGGATACTCTTATTCTTACACTACAGGAACTGTAATCATTGCTATGGCTGATCAGAAAAATAAAAATGGAGATCAGTTACCATTGATCTGGTCAGGAATACTTAACGGACCTGTGGGACAACCAAACCCTTCCGGTTTAATAACAGAAGGAATAAACCAGGCTTTCAGTAATGCTCAGTCACCTTATTTATATCAGTAAATAAAGGTTTGTCAAACATTTTAAAATTTTAAATTAAGGAAAAAATTAAATGAAAATAAAATCAGTATTAATTATAATTATCACAATACTTGTAAGTTCATCCTCTTTTGCCCAGCAAAAAGGAAAGTATCTTGCATCTATTTATTACAACATGTCATTCCCTGTCGGAAGAACAAGTGACTTCATTAAAAATCCAAGTTTTGCAGGTGTATCTTTTGACGGTAAACAGTTCATCAGCAATAAGACAGCAATAGGATTACTATTCGGCTGGAATGTATTCAACAAGCAAAATGACGGTCTTCAGACATTTCCAAACGGAGCAATTTACGGAAGCACAGCTTCTTATGTAAATGCATTGCCGTTCCTTGCAAGTGCTACTTATTTTCCAAACACAAGCAGAAATGCAAAGACTAAATTCTATATGACCGGTTATGTAGGTGCTTATGATATACTTACTCAATTAGAGTTAGGTGTTTCAACTTTGGAAAGCAATAACTGGCATTTTGGTCTTGCTCCTGAAGTAGGCGTATATTATCAGGCAGGAAGAACAACCAATTTAACACTCAGTGTGAGATACAATTACGCTTTCAGTTCCGGTGAAGCTCTTAACGGAGATGACAGTAACGAGCAGTCATGGATTAATGTTAATTTAGGAATCGGATATAACAGCTGGTAAGAAATATTATAAGATTTAAATTTAAGAAGCGTGATACATTTATCTGTATCACGCTTTTTTATTATAGTTCTGAAAATAATTAACGTATGAAAGGAGCAACAGGCATGGAAAATAAAATTACAAGAGAAATTATAAATATAACGGCTGACAGAAAAATAGATGCATTTCTCATAAGGTTAGATCTGAGTGTACTTGCTATACCACCAAAAAACAACACTGCAGCAAAGATCACTGTTAGCATTAAATAACTATCCGAATTGTGATTTGCTTCATTAGCATTTTCCAGTTCCTTTATGTATCTGCTCATCTCCTCAGAATATTCCTTTTCTTCATCAAGTTTATATGAATCGAGTTTCATGGGAGAGTTTGGAGCATTTACATTGTTGAAAGGATCCATTTTCAGCCACTCCAGTGTTACTTCTTTTAATAATGGTTCAAATCTGCTGAAATAAAAATCAGCAAGTTCTTTATTTCCGGCTTTTGCATAATCTATATACTGCATTAGCAAAATAGCATTCATGGTTTTGACCTGATATGCTTCAACTTCTTTTTGAGAAGCAATTCTTCCTGCCTGGTGAGCATCCATAAGCTTAAAGGTCTGAATACCGTCCCATAATGAAGACTGAAATGCACACCATGCTGAACCAACTGTCGCCAGTGATAAAAGAACAGCAGTCAAAAAATCGATAAAACCGGTAGATCTTTTGCGATGAACTTCAACTATGACTTCATCAAGTTTTTTTTCTATGGAATCAATTTGTTTCTCTAAACTGCTTTCTTCCATACTTTTTTAATCAATAAATAATTTAAATTCGAGATTACCCGGATACAAGGGATTATTGATACTTAATTTAAATTTACAACTTCATAAGCATCCTGTCCGTTCTGCACGATCGGCTGATAATATGTCCCGTAATATTCCAGAAGTGTTTGTGAATTACTATTTGTGACTTCTGTTGCTCCTGATGGAATATTATCCACAACAGCACCAACCGGTGCGGGAACAACTTTATACCCCGAATTGGTCTGCTGATAAAACACACCGCCAAAGTAATAATAATTTGACGATACGACCTGCGTTTCCGTACTTCCTGTAGGAAGTACATTCACTACTGCGCCGGATGGTGCCTGTACAACCGTATAACCGCTTCCGGAAGGTTCATAGAAAACTCCTTCATTATAATAATAACTCTGGTTTGCATAGTTTATCATTGAAGCAGTTGCAAACATTGTTGCAGTATAAGCACCGATAGGATACCAGGCTGCTCCGTACACAGCAGGATGATACGGGTGATAATAATAAGGATGATAAGCTCCGTAACCGTATGCTCCGTTAGTATGATAAATGTTTGTATTTCCGTAATGATTATAATTATTGTAATTATAATTTCTGTTTACATTATCATTATTGAAATTATTGTTTCCTCTGTTGAAATTTCCATCATTATTAAAGTTACTGCGTGAATTATCAAAACCTGTATTGCCAAAATTTCTGTCACTGTTAAAACCTGAGTTCCTGTCAAATCCACTTACATTTCTTCCGCCAAACGATCCTCCTCTGTCAAAACCACCACCTCTGTCAAATCCTCCGCCTCTGCTGAATCCTCCTCTGCCAAATCTTTGGGCAAACAGATCTGCTGAATTAATAATCAATAATAATCCTGTAAGAATTATTGCCAGATAAAAATTTTTCTTTTTCATTTTATAATTTTTAATTTTTTATTAATGTCTGAACTAATTGCTGTTCTTTTTTAATTTAATTTGTTTTGCACCGGGAGGAACATTGAATTCAAACATAGCATCCGGAAGTGCCGGATTTATCTCCCAGTCATACATCGAACCCTGATACTGAGGATTGCCGGGCTGATCAGTATAAACGATTGCCATTTTCACCGGAAGGAAAAAAGCATCGTCGGCTATCCAGAACTGATATGTCATAGTCTTATCCGAAGTGGATCCTGCAAGATGAAAACACTGCTTATCATTTACTTTAGTGATACCGAGATAAAGTAGATTATTTGAATTGGCAATTAAGTCATTTACAAAATTCGGATAGAAAAAGTCCGAAGCCGGAAAATCCAGACCGTAATCATTATGAAGAAGGTCTATGGTCTGAATGTTGGTTGACGGGGCATCTATAGTTGCATATTGATTATTTGTCATTGAATAATAAGTAAATGTCTTCCCGTTATACAAATAATCTTTTTGCCCGTCATCGCCATTTATATCTACAAGCATCTTATCAGGTCCTCTCATAAATACCGAAGCTTCAACTCCGTGTTTTATAAGTCCTGCACCTCTGCTTAATTTATCCTGCTCAATATTCATTTTAAAACTTACAGACTCCATGCCTGCTATCATGTTGCTCATTCTGTCGAGGATCATAACTGCAGCAGAGTCAAACTGAGAATATGATCTCGAGCTCTGAAATAAAAAAACAATAACTATAAATAAAAACCGAAATTTATTGATTTTTTTCATGCTTTAATTTTATGTTTAGTTAAAAAATTAATTTTTAAAAGAATTCACCCATTGAAAAAAATATTCCGCTCGATCCGTCTTCTCCAATAGCATAATCTATACATAAATTTGTTCTTGATCTGGAATCAAATTTCACTCTGAGTCCCACACCTCCTGCAGGTTTTATATAATCAAGCAAATTCTCACCAGTATCAGCATTACTGTAAGTTGAAAAATTTGCAAATACTGCAATTCCAAACAATCCGCTTTTAGAAAGATTTATCCGGTTTGCAAATTCAGCATACAGCATACTTGAACCCCTGAATCTCCCTTGTGTATAACCCCTTCCGGTAGAATTGTATTTATCCCAGCCAATGGAAGGCAATGACATATAAGGAGCTTTTCCGCTTAAAGCCAGATCACCCATAAACCAGAATGCCATTATATACGGATTTCTTTCATTTCTCAGATTAATATATGATCTGCTCTCCAGATATAATTTTTGCCAGTTATTGGAACTTCCCAGAAACTTATTATAATTATAATAATTTGACTGAAGCAAAACACCTTTGTAAGGATTGATTGTATTATCTCTGGAGTCAAAAGCCGAGGTTATTACAAAACCGGATGAAAGATAACTTGTTGTATCATATCCGTGAAGCTGATTATATGAGTTATTATAATTCGGATAAAATGCAATTCCGGTATCATTTATAGTTGTTACTTTATTATAATATTCTAAACTGTAACCTATCCCGGCAAACCATCTCCCCTTTATTTTCTTTAAAGCATTTTGATTAAATCTGATAAACTGGAATTTCATGTTTTCTGCATTACTGTCGGGAGTATTTGAACCGAGATTATATGTTTCCTGGACGTAATTCCATAATCTCCAGTCACCCTGGAAATTCCAACCGTCATTTTTAAAGAATACATTGTTTTGAACTGATAATCTGAACTGCTCTTTTGTAGTATATGAAACACTGGAATTAAATGATGAATTGGTAGTGGTTTTATGCGGACCGTTATAAAAGGATGCTGAAAGCTGCATGCCAAAAATAAGACCATTAGCCGGATTGTATGATATTCCGGGGAGCAAACTAATAATAAGATCCCTTTCAGTCTGAATAAGTTTTATTGTGTCAAGATGACTTTTTTTACTGCCAAATATATTTTTTAAAATCTTTTTAATATCATTCTGACCGGCCCAAAATGCGCTGTCAGATTGGTTTGACGATTTTGAATTTTCCTGTGCATGAATATAATTACCTGTAAGCAAGATTAAAGCTAAAAATAGTATTTTCAAAGTCATATTTTTGTTATTTTATTGAAGCTATTATTTATTTGGATCTGATTTTTCGTGTAAAATTAATTCAATTTAAGTTTGCAAACAATTTAGTAATTAATGTAAGCAAAAAAAATTTTCAGAACCGGATAGTTTAATCCGGATCATTAAATTATTGAATCCGGAAATGGTTTTTTATTCAATTTAAAACTAACTATAACTTTTTCTAAAATATTTGAGATCACTTTTCAAAAACCTTAGACAACAAACTGAATGATCCGCCTTCAATACTTTTCGTTACACTTAAGACAGATGTTAAGAACTTACCTGCATCAACCGGGTTAGCTCCTAAATCAATCAATATCTGAACAATATCTGCAGTTGTATTGATTGCGCCCGGAGTAAATCCAAGATCAGAAGCAAATTCAAAAAGGTTATCTCCTCCCGGAAGATCTTTGGTCAGTTTTGTAAATTCATCCGGTAAAAGTATTTCTTCAGACAACATCATAAGAGCGCTTAATCCTATTTGAGTCTGGCTTCTTGTCAAACCGGATGATTTTGATACCTTTTCAATCAATCCGGATTCGGTGATTTTCACTTCATCTGATTTACCACCCGAACATCCGACAAAAACAAAAAATGATAAAACAAATAGCGAAACCGGAAAAATATATTTTATTTTCATAATGAATAATTAATATCAAATTGAAATATTAAAAATGAGAAACAAAAAGCAGATAAAAACCGCTTCCTCTTTTAGCTGTGACCGTGAAAACAATTGACGGAAGTGCCTTAGATCCTTCCATTACAGAATACTCCGCATTGCTGATTTTCCAATCAGTAAATTTCCAGTCCGAAAGTGTAAAGTTTTTACTCAGTCCTGATTTGATTTCAGGGTCAGCCAGCAATTCTATCTCATTTGAATTAATACCGATATCTATTAGTCTCATAGTCTCAGCTCAAATTGTTGTGTATCAAAAGGAAAATCCCTGAAATGAAGTTTCTGAGTAAAATCCCCGAAAATTCTCTGCATATAATATACAGTGCCGTCTTCGAATACTGTCACCTGTTCCGGAAATGACTATGTAATATTTAACCGGTTGCTGAATGTAAGAAATGGTCCCCATAGTTTTGCAGGGTCTTCTACCTTGCCGCCTTTAGTGTTGTGTTTGAGTCTTGGATCTGTCCATCTTGCCGAAATGACAAGGTCTACTTTGATCATCTGACTTGAAGCGTTTACCTCACTGATATTATTAATGATAAAGCTTACATATACTTTTGTAAGTCCGTCTTCATTTGGAGATAAATTTTCATTATATGAAACTAAAGAATCCTGAGCAGCTGAATACTATATATTTATAAAAATTGAGAATATAAATATTGTAAAAAAAACTTTAAAAAGATTATAATTACAAATCATAAATTATCTGATTATGTTAACCGGATTTTAGATTTATTTAGAATAATAATATTTCTTTTAAATTGCCAACATAAATACAAAACATTCAATATCAGTTTTTTTCAGCTGCAGGATGCGAAGGAAGTTTTCCTTTTAAGATTTTTTCTGAATTTTTCCCAAGATGCCAGATACATGTAAGTGCTTTTTCAACAGAAATGTTAACTCTTTTAATCTTATCTTCAGTCATCATATAAAAAGTACCGCCGGTAGGAATTGGAGCGCCGGGAACATACACCATAATAAATCCGTCTTCATTTTCATCTTCAATAATAATCCCGAAAACCCAGCCGTCATCAATGTTTATCACAACAACTTTATCATTCTCCTCTTTTAAATCACCTGATCTTTCATGAAGTATATAATTAAGTATTGGAGATCCGGGAATCAGTTTTAAAAATATACCTGCCATGATTTTAGCTATAAACTTCCCAAAGCCTGCATACATTAAAAGACCAATCAAAAAAATAAAGACTAAAAAAGTTATAAAAGCCCGCAGATCCAGAAGCTCATGTCCGAAATATGGTATCCTTGGAAGTATAGAAACAATAGGATTTAAGAATTTTAAAATTAGATCATATATGTTCTGAAAAACATAGATCAATAAAAAAAGCGGCAGTATAAGTTTCAGTCCGCTGAAAAAAGTATTTTTAATAAAATCCATTTGACTCCTGAAAAAATTTTAAAGGAAATTTAATTAAGAAAATCTTAAAGAAAAAATCATACAATATATATTTTTACAAAAACATACTGCGTAACCTTAATAAACTCTTAAATTCTTTGATCACAGTAAATTTAATTAATTATGCGGTTTGTTTGTAGTGATTTAATTGAACTTTCAATTAAAATTGATTCTCATCGAATTTGACAGATTCGATTTTAATCAAAAAAGCTTGTACTTTCCTGTTTTCAGCGCTATTCTATAAAGTGAAGAAAAAAGTCTGTAAACCTCTATAAATACTGGATATTAGTTTGAATTTTGGGTGCCTCGTTCATAAACCTTCAATGTGTTTATAAAAAAAGAAAATTAAGAATGGGAGCATAATCGTACAGCTGAAGACAAATCACCAAGTAATTACAATGTCAAAAGAACCATAGATATTCGGCGAAAAATATTATTTAAAATAAATATTTTAAATTTGTTTCGGAATTAAAACATTTTTTTACATGATTCAAAAACCCGCCTGTGATAAATTGCCGAAAAGAAATTCAAAGTATTGGCGAGAAGCAAAAATTTCCTGTTTGAGCCGACCGGCAGTGTTTTTCTGACGGTCGGTGAGTTGAAATTTTTTCCGCCAATATGAATGAATCTCCGGCAATTTATTCACGAGTACTCGGGACGGGTGTCCGCCGTGGCGGATTTCTTTGCTTCTTTCTTTTGATCGTTCAAAAGAAAGAAGGTAAATCCGAGTAAAGTTAAAATCCACTCTATAATTCCATTAAATGTTTTGGAAAAATTAGTTTAAATGATTCCCAAAAACAAAATTAACTCTTGGGTGCCCCAACTCTGAAAACAGGAAAATATGGCTTCAATTGGGTGAGGGAATAGAAATTGCCGAAAGTATGTACAAGAGTCCTTTGTGGGAAAAATCCAGAAGGATAGTAATTACACGTCAGTATGTTCCAAATCGTCCTAAAGCTACAGGCAAACTCTTACGCTTATTTAAAGAAGAAGGCTGGTATATGAAATATAGATATAGTTGTATAATTACCAATATAGATTTACCCGCTGAACAAGTTTGGCATCTTTATAAGCAAAGAGCTGATGCAGAAAATAGAATAAAAGAATTAAAGTATGATTTTGGTTTTGACAGCTTCAATATGAAAGATTTTCATGCTACGGAAGCCAGCATAAACTTTGCAATGATCGCTTATAATTTAATGAGTCTGTTCAGGCAAGCAGTAATTCAGCAAGATGTTCAAAATACTCTTTCAACAATACGGTTTAAATATATGGCAATTGGTGCATATATGATAAAAGATGGAAATCAAACTATTTTAAAATTATCCTTAGCAATGAAAAGAAGGGAATCCTTTAAAGGATTATGGGAGCAATCAAGAAATATTAGTTGGCCGTTTGCTTACAATTAGATAGTTCTAATGAAAAATCTGGGTTTATTTTAAAAAATTCAGGCGGCGGGAATTATCTTCCCGCCACCTGATAGTCAATGATTTGTATTAGTCTCTTGCAAAAGCGGCAGCGCCATCTTTCTCAAGATCAATATATGATTCTTTGCTTACATCTACACCAACTCCAAGAATAGTGCCTCCTGTAAATTTTGCCGGAGCTTTATATTCCTGACTGACATTGTCACCGCTGTCATAGCCTACACATAGCCCGTCACCTGAAAGCGTGAACTTCCCAATCTGAGTTCGAATGGATTTCTCTGCAACCACTTTATTGTCTACATACAATTTGGCTGTTCCGAGAGATTCGCCGTATTTCCCGGCTCCTTCCCGGATGAATTCAACACCGAGAACACGTTTGCCCGGTTTCAGTATTCCGGAAATCAGCTGCTGTTCCGGTTTGATGCCAAGGAAATTATAGACATAATAAAGTTTATTATTCTTTATAAACAGAGAATGTCCGCCGAATCTTGATCCATGAGCAAAAATAACGCCTTTAGAATCTTTGGTAACTTCTACATCAGCTACTATCTTATATGATTTGCCTCTTATACTTACCGCAACTCCTTCAGGAACAGGAGAGGTATCCGGATAGTATATGTAACTGGTGCGCGGAGGTTCTTCTGTCGGACGCGGGACAGTAAGCAATTCAACGGCTGTTCTGTCATCAAGAGGCAATACATTATTTTCCTTCGCTTCATCAAACCAGACCTTTATCAGATTTTTCAGTTTTTCCGGATGTTTATCGGCAAGGTTAGTAGATTCGGAACGGTCTTTATCTACATTATACAATTCCCACTTATCCTTATCGAAATGACCATCTCCGCTTGTAGGGGCGTGAACGGCAGATGCTTTCCATCCGTTTTCCCATATTCCTCTGGTACCGAGCATTTCATAATACTGACGTTTCTTTCTGGTCTTACCGTCAGGTTTGGCATCAAAAGTATATTTCATGGAAATTCCGCTTAAAGGATGTTGCTTGACTCCCCTGTATTCTTTCGGCATTTCAAGTCCGATCACATCAAGAATTGTTGCAACTATATCCGTGGAATGATGATACTGATGTCTGATCCCGCCTTTATCCTTTATGACTTTAGGCCAGTGAATTATAAGCGGATCGCAGGTACCTCCGGAGAACTGTGAATAACGCTTGAACATCTGAAAGGGAGTTGAGAATGCTGCTGCCCATCCAGTCGGGTAGTGTTCATAAGTATCAGGACCTCCGAGTTTATTAATTAGTTTAAGATTCTCATCTATATCATCAGGATATCCGTTGAAGAATTTATTTTCATTTACAGATCCGTTCGGACTTCCTTCCCCGGATGCTCCGTTGTCAGCCGCATAGAATACAATTGTATTGTCAAGCTGTCCTGACTTTTCAAGATAGTCAATAATTCTGCCAACCTGCGCATCAGTATATTCACTGAATCCTGCATATACTTCTGCGAGCCGCGAGAATAATTTCTTCTCTTTTGCATTAAGCGAATCCCATGGTCTTACCATATCCCCGGGAACGGCAACATCTTCCGGGAGAGGATTTAACGGAGTCATTTTTGTTCCTTCAGGAAGAATACCTTTCTTTATCATACGCGGCAGAACCCATTCACGGTATGCTTCATACCCGTCATCAAACTTTCCTTTATATTTGTCAATATACTCCTGAGGGGATTGATGAGGAGCATGGTTGGCTCCGGGACAGAACCACATGTACCAGGGTTTTGACGGATTGCCTGATTTCTGATCTTTTATCATTTCGATAGCATTATCAGCAAGGTCTTTTGAAAGATGGTAACCTTCTTCAGGACTGTAAGGCTGTTCAATGAAACGACTGTCTTCAACAAGATCAGGATACCATTGATTTGTCTCTCCGCCAAGGAATCCGTAGAAACGGTCAAATCCTTTTGACATCGGCCATTCGGATCTGCTTCCTCCGCTTGCAATATCCTGCTCGGGAACGTTATGATCTTTTCCAATCCAGAATGTACTGTATCCGTTATCCTGCAGTATCTGCGCCATGGAAGCGCAATTTGCAGGCACTCTTCCGCAGGCTCCGGGAAATCCGGTAGCTCCTTCAGTTATACTGGCCATCCCGTTAAGATGATGATTTCTTCCTGTAAGGATTGTGGATCTCGTAGGAGAACACAGGGCAGTCGTGTGCCATTGCGTATAAGTAAGACCCCCTTTTGCCAGTTTGTCAAGCGTAGGCATATTGATACGTCCGCCATAAGTAGACCAGGCAGCCATCCCGGTATCGTCAAACAATACAAATAAAACGTTGGGTGCTCCCTTTGGAGCACTCTTGAGAGTGAACGGTCCCCAGTCCGGTTTTGAATCGCGGACATCTAGTTTTATCACTCCTTTGAATTTTTTCTCGCTCATGATTTCTTAGATTTAAGGTTAATAAATTATTTTTGAGGTGATTTTGTTTTCTGATTAACACGCAGACAATTAATCTTTACATTAGAAATAAGATAAGATGAAATGTTTCTGATGTTTAATAAAATTACCCTTGTGCTTAAAATTTTTAAATGCATTTACATATACAAGGATTTCTGATTTTGTGACCTGCATTTATTCCGGAAACTTCTATTAATCAGTTTTTAACTTCTAAATCCGTTCATAAATTGATATTTTACATTAAAATTGTGAACCAAATCAAAATAAGTTGAATCAGAACATCTCACATTTTACGTTCATTAAAATCCTGAAAACATTTTCAAGAAATGAAATGAACGAGTTTGAAAAATTCCTCAGATCTCCTTTTTACAATAACCATTCTACAGTTGTAAAACTGTTTTGCGGGCTGAAAAAATATTATCCCGGCTTTGACAATGAAAAGCTCACAAAACAATTATTATTTTCAATGGCAGGAAACAAGAGCAGATATGATGACAGATTGTTCAGAAAATATATTTCAAGACTGAATAAGCTCGCCGAGGAGTATATGAATATTTTGCATAAAAGGTCCGAAGGGATAAGCAAGGAAATAAATGTTTTGAATGATTTTATCAAAAGAGATCTGAAAGAGGTTTACAGTAAAAAACTTAATGCAATCTGGAGAACACATTTACCGGAATGTAATATTGATGATGAATATTTATTAATGATGTACAGGTTTTATTTAACACAGCATAATTTCGAAAGTGTGAAAAATCCGGAAAAGCCAAACAATGATTTTCTCCTGAAAGCATTGTTTAATCTTGAAGGATATTTTTTGTTCAATTCATACGCTATCATAAATCAGATCATCTCTAACAACTACTCATTCAGAATAAATCAGGATCTTGAACCGATACTCGGATTCTATACGATCTCAGGCATTGAAAAATTCATGAAAAAGATTAAAAAATTTCCCGCTTTAAAAAATGAAAGACTTGTGCTTATGATGGAACTGCTGATCAATACTTTTAAAATGAATAAATCCGAAAATGGATATGCAGCTTACTCTAAACTTAAAAGACTTATAAAGGAGAATTTCGAAAAACTGACACCGAGAATGCTGTACTATATTATTCAGAACATGAATGTGTACTGTATCATCAGCAAAAAGGTCAGAAAAGCTGATCTAAGCAAAGATCTGTTTGAAAACTATAAATTGCTGATAGACAAAAACATTTTTAATTCCAGTGAAATCATGAACATAACACTTCTTGATTTCAAGCAGATACTCAATTCAGCTTTGAAAAATAATGAAGCAGAGTGGGCGGAAAATTTCGTAAAAAATAATTCCGGAAGATTAACTGAAATTTACGGATCAAATATAATTTATTTTTCAAATGCTAATCTGCTTTTTCACAGGTCAAATTATAATGAATCCCTGAATAATCTTCTGAAAATAAATAATGAACCGATCGCTATTTCGATTGATATTTATGTACTGAAGTTAAAAATATTTTTTCATCAGGGGTATTTAGATTCCTCTTTATATGTAGCTGATAGTCTGAGGCATTTCATATCAGGCAACAAAAAGTTGTCGGATAATTTAAAAACTTCTTTTCTGAATTTTATAAAATACTACAAAAAAATATCTCAATGCATTATTAAAAGAGATAATGAAAGCCTTCTCAGACATTATTCTTCACTGGAAAAAAGCGTAAACACACGGGAAAAAGACTGGATGTTGAAAGTTATCAGGGAACGGTTAAAATAATTTTACGGTCACATAGATCCGGTTTTTATATCCCTGCAAGCTAATCCAATATATGTATTATCAAAACACTCACTTATTTTTATTACCGAAGAATATCTTATTGTAAATGATCATTACTATTGTCGCAAGAATTGTATAAGAAATGATCACAGGCATATGCATTTCCATGGTGTCATTTAGTTTTGTAAGTATGATAGCCGGAGCTGGTAATCTGTGTACAATTGAAAAAGGAAGAATGGGACCGAATTCCCTCTCAGGAGATCCCATTAAATGCGCAATGACAAGCGCAACAATTATAAAAGCGAGTATCAACAGAACAGGGATTATACCCTTACTGATTATCATAGGAACCGAAGAGACGAGAAGTGATATAATCAGAGCAAGCATTGCGGTTTTCGAGACGGGATCAAGTATCTTTACTAAGGTCCCGGCTTTATCTTTAAAATATTTTGATAACAGAAAGCCTATTCCCATCGGAACAATGAACAGGATCATTAGCTTGATCACAACTTCCCCTATCCCCAGTTTAAGATCTATTCCGAGATACGCCTGAAGTATCAGTATTATCAGTGGAAAAAATATAACTGAGAGAAGCATGGTAAGTATCATCCATGCAATGCTGACATTCTGATTCCCCTCCAGTTTTGCCATACCTTTTATTACTCCGGGAGATGCAGGAGCTACCGAAATGATGAGTACGACACTCCATATAGCTATAAGATTTCCGGTAAAGTATGAAAATAAAACAGCAACTCCGGGTATGATCAAAAACATTGTAATTATGAATCTTACCAGAAGAAGTTTCTGAGAAAATAATTCCCTGAAAAATGGTCTGCCTGCTTTAAGTCCAAGCACAATAGACTGAGTAGGGATAGCCAGTATCGCGCTTATACCGATGACAGTTAAAAGTATATTTGCCAATGAGTTAAAAGTAAAAAGTTAAATCCGCCGCGGCGGATAAAGGTGAATTTCAATAATATTAAATCAAAACTACTTTATCAAAACAAATCAAAAACCTAATATCTAAATTCTAAAATCTATATTAGGTTTACTTTTACATTTTTGATCTTTCCGTCAAACTTAAACGGTGCTCTGTCAAAATATCTTGCAGATACAGGTGAACCAAGATCAACACCTACATCAAATGATTCGCTTGCAGTGAAGGCACCCGGCACGGTTCTTTTTACATCAACTGCAAATGCTTTCTTACCATCGATGTTTATTGATACATCTGCTGCAGAACCAGGTCCTTTTTTAAGTTTTGTAACTACTTCAATCTTGTGATTGCCCTTAGATAATTTTGATTTACTTTCGCCAATATACCTTTCAATCATCATCATATTATATTCATAAATAAGTTTACCTTTATCCATGAATAAACTCAGACCACCTGAGAAGCCTCCAAGTGCATACAACACACCCGAAGAATTATTTCCGGTTTCCAGATCGATCACTACTTTGTTGCTCTTTTTGCCAATCCCCGGCGCAGTAAATTCAGGCATCCTGACGGTAGTATCATCAAACGTCCAGCTTCTGTAGGGACTGGTAAGCACATCCTCCGGATGAAGCCTTGTCCATATCCCTGCTCCTATCGGAAGATCAAGATTATTCTTTGCCTCTTTCATGAATATTTTTTTTAACTCTTTCACTTTCTCAGGATACTTTGAAGCCAGATCATTTGCCTGTGAAAAATCTTTTGTAAGATCATACAATTCCCAGACATCCTTTTCCGAATCCCATGTCTCAATCCCCGGACTGTGATTAAGCCATGGATAAAGAGGACCGAATGTACATGCAAACCAGCCTTTATGATAGATTCCCCTGCTGCCATTGTTGTCAAAGAATTGAGTTTCTTTCTTTCCTTTTGCATCAGCACTGTCAAAAGTATATTTCATACTCACTCCGTCAAGCGGATCCTGCTTGAATCCGTTTACAACTTCGGGATGAGTGATTCCTATAGCATCATAAATAGTAGGAGCAATATCATTTACGTGATGAAACTGTCCTCTCGGTTTTTTGTCATGTCTGATCTTCTTTGGCCACGAAACTACCATTGGATTTCTTGTACCTCCGAAATGCGATGCAATAAGTTTTGTATATTTGAAAGGGACAGTTCCGGCCCATGCCCAGGAAGCGTGATACATGTTGTCTGTTTTCGATGAACCCAAAGCATCCAGTCCTCCCAGTTCTTCTAAAGTTTCTAATTGCTGTTCGATAGTATTCGGGATCTGATTCTGTGCAAGTAATTCTGATATGGATCCGTTCTGCCCTTCTGCGCTCGAACCGTTATCACCCCAGATATAAAATATCAAAGTATTATCCTTTAATCCCATTTCTTCTATGCCGTCTATCAGTCTCCCAGCCTGAATATCCGCATGTTCCCCGAATCCGGCAAATACTTCCATCAGTCTTCTTTGAAAAGCTTTCTGATTTTCCGGTATGTCGTCCCATGCAGCCATTGTTTCATGACGTTCGGTCAATACTGTATCCTTTGGAATCCAGCCAAGTTCTTTCTGTCTTTTGAAAACTCTTTCTCTGTATTTATCCCAGCCGTCATTGAATTTACCTTTATACTTATCAGCCCATTTCTTAGGAATATGATGCGGACCGTGACAAGCTCCCGGAGCCCAGTACATGAAGAAAGGTTTGTCAGGTGAAAATGCTCTGTGCTTTTTTAGCCACTCCAAAGCTTTATCAGCAATGTCTTCGGAAAGATGATAGTCTTCTATTTCCGGAGGTTCTATCTGATTAATATTTTCGACAAGTCTTGGTTCATACTGAGAAGTCTCACCGGCAAGGAATCCGTAGAAATGATCAAACCCATGACCAGTCGGCCAGCGGTCAAACGGTCCCATTGAAGTGGTCTGATCTGCAGGAGTATTGTGCCATTTACCGAAAGCTGCTGTTTTATATCCGTATTCTTTAAGTACTTCAGCTACTGTCGCAGATGTAAAAGGAATGACTCCGGTATATCCGTCAAAGTCCAGAGCGCGCTCGGCTATAGTTCCGGAATGAACACGGGTATGATTGCGTCCCGTCAGAAGAGAAGCTCTTGTCGGCGAACAGATAGAAGTTGTATGGAATGTATTATATGCAATACCTTCATTCCTGAGTTTTGTCAAAGCGGGAGTATGTACTTCCCCTCCAAATGTATCCGTCTGTCCGAAACCCACATCATCCATTAATATGATAAGTACATTCGGAGCATCTTCAGGCAGATAATCCGGCTGCGGTCTTCTTACATGTTTGCTTTTTGCTAAGGTCGGTCCTGCGATACTCGCTGTAGGTACAGGCTGGAATGGAAGCACTTTTCCTGAATTCTTAGTTCCCGTTTTAATTTTACTTTTTGAATTTCTCATTTTTTATTTTTAGGATTTTAAATAATTTTTAATTCATTCATTATTCCTTCATGGGTCTCAAGGATAATTTTTCATTTTAAATTTTTCGTATTGGCATAAACAAATATTAAGCTCAATCGGATCAAATCCGAACTTGCATTGTTATCCCCTGTTAAAATTTTCCCATATGAGGCACTCCCGCTCAAGAAATTAAGAAACTGATATCCAGCTGATAAACCTCCCCCTAAAACATTAATTTTATTATCCTGTGTCACACCGTCTAACTCTACAGCGCCTCCGTATTGATATCGTAAATCTATTCCCGCCCAGAATTTATCAGTAATGTTATATGTGTAATGAGTTTCAAGTCCGAAGAGCGGTTTCTGATAAGAGTCATTTGCCCGGGAAATAAAGGACGGTTCAGTATTTGTAGAGTAAAACTGTATAAAAGGATATGCTTCAATCCACAAAGGATGTTTAGCATTTTTAAATACTGGAATGCTCATAGGAAGTCCCATTTCATAGGTCAGACGGTTTGAACCTAAATTGAGTGCATTGCTGCTGTCATATGTACCGGAATACCAGAGTCTGAAATAACTCATCAATGAAAAATCCGGTTTATGTTTGGCAAACTGTAATAAATTAAGTGCAGGCGCTCCGATCAAACCTAATTTGAATCCGAAAAATCCGTCTGAAAATCCACTTGCATTAAGATTAGTATAAGGCAGGTTTAGATCCGATGTAATGCTTCCGGTTGCATTTCCGGGATTGAGCATAAACATTGCCTGAGCATAGTGATCTCCTATCCCGAAAGTATAAAATAATGTTGTAGGGAAAACATTAATATTAAGATCAGCTGTTTCAACAAGAATATTGCTGCCCGGAAGAAAATTCTGATTCAGATTTATCCATTTTGGATTTAAACCAAATACCCCTTTTGGGGCAAGCATAAATGCACGGGGTCCGTCACCCTGTGCATGAAGATCATTCACAGAATAACACATAAGTATTAATGTAACTGCAAATACAATTAAAAATTTATTCAAATTTATTTTATTTAAAGTTTAAAGAGCTGCAAACATGGCATTAACATTTATTCTTATTGTGAAATCATTTTAACCCGGACCGCTGACCACGTATTCTCTCGCTGCAAACATTGAAAGATTCTTAGCGAATGCTTTCCCGAATGCAAATCTTAATGGTATATTATACTTTTGTTTTTCCCAGTCGAATTTCATGATCGGAGAAAACTGCATAAAGTATCAGCCTTCAAATATCTTATGCATATCAGCTGAATAAGCATGAAGTTTATATCCTCTCTTGTTTCACTGCCTGTGAAAGAGAAAAACTGCTGAGCAAGTAAAAAAGAAAAACTATTAAAAATTTTATTTCATAGTTAAAAATATTTTAATTTATTGTATCATTAACTATATATTTTTTTTAAAAAAGTCTGTCTGCTTTTTTGAATATTCATAGGCGGGAATAATCATGAAACCCGCGAAAAAGCAGACAGACAATACATAAATAAAAATCTATTGTCAGGAATTTTTTTCATTCAAATCAAAAATGAAAGATCAAAGATCAAAAATCAAAGATCAAAGATCAAAAATCATTGTTTCATCAATGCAACTTTCATCTCAGACTCATGATCAACCACATGCTCTCCGCTGACATCTACTATCACTTTATTTATTTTTCCTGTAAATTTAAACGGCGGTTTGTAATCCGGTATTACTGACGAACCGGAATCAGAACCTACAAGCATTTGCGCTCCCTGTCCGAGTCTGATCGGTGTAGTTACAGGGAATTTTGCTTTACCAACTACTTTACCATCAATCATAAGAGAAACATTTCCGGGAGTACCTTTTCCATTCTTCGGATCAGCTTTTCCTGTCGGCGTAAATTCCATGCTCAGAAAATGCTTACCTGCAGGAATATCTTTATCTGACTTTGCATAGAAATAATCTATCGTCACATAATTATGTCCAAAACATAATTTACCATCCTGCACATAAAATGTAATTCCGCCGTCATTTCCGCCCATGCTCAATAATACACCTTCTGCTCCGCTTTTAGGAATTACTACATCAGCAGTGATGGAATAATTTCTGTTAAGAATTTTCGGAGCCGCATTAGCCGGTATAGCCTGAGTACCGTTATAAAGAACATACCTGCTCCTGGCACCGGATATCTGAGGTCTTTGCTCGGCAATCCTCTGCGTTCCCCGTCCGTCAACGGGAAGCACATTATACTTGCCTGCTTCATTATACCACATACCGATCATAGCAATAAGTCTGTCTCTTTCTTTTGCAGCAAGATTAATTGTCTCTGCGAAATCTTCTTTTAAATTATAGAGCTCCCATCCTTTTGTATCGAGTGCAGTAAGAGTTTTATCATCCACGGGTGTTCCGAACTTTCTTCCCGATTCCGAAAAGGAGGTTCCGGGCCAGGGACATACTGCTCTCCATCCGTCGTGATATAGTGAACGATGTCCGAGCATTTCAAAATACTGAGTAACATGCTTATCCGGTTCTTTTTCATTATTGAATGTGCTTACCAGACTTACTCCTTCTATTGGAGCCTGAGTGATTCCCTTTATTGCCGAAGGAGGTTCAATCCCCACAGCTTCAAGTACAGTTGGCACCATATCGATGGCATGAGCATATTGTGTCCGGACATTATTTTTTGATTTAATTCCTTTAGGCCAGTGAATAATGAAAGGATCGCTTACGCCGCCTCTGTATGTTTCCCGCTTCCATCTTTTAAATGGTGTGTTGCCGGCATAAGTCCATCCCCAAGGAAAATGATTAAAGCATTCAGGTCCCCCGATCTTATCGAGATTCTCATAGATCTCATCGATCGTATCGGGAAGGTTATTGAAGAATCTGCATTCATTCACAGATCCTGTCGGACCGCCTTCAGCGCTTGAACCGTTGTCAGATATCAGCATTATGAGAGTATTTTCATATTCACCGATCTGCTTAAGAAAATCAATAAGTTCACCGATGTAATGATCCGTATGCTCAAGAAAGCCTGCAAAGACTTCCATCATTCTGGCAAAGACAGTCTTCTCTTTCTTTGAAAGTTTTTCCCAGTCCTGTACATCAGGATCATGTCTTGAAAGTTTTGCATTCTTCGGGATGATACCGAGTTTCTTCTGTCTTGCAAATGTCTCTTTCCTGTACACGTCCCAACCTTTATCAAATTTGCCTTTGTATTTATCAGCCCATTCCTTCGGAACGTGATGAGGGGAATGCATTGCTCCCGGAGCAAAATACATATAGAATGGTTTATCAGGTGCTATCTGCTTTGAATCCGCGATCATTGATTTTGCCTGTTCGACAATATCTTCCGTAAAATGATATCCCTCCTCAGGAGTTTTTTCAGGTTCCGTTTGAGTGTTGTCTCTTACAAGTTCCGGATAATACTGATGAGTGTCTCCGCCGAGAAATCCGTAAAATCTTTCGAAGCCTCTTCCAAGCGGCCAGCGGTCATAAGGTCCTGCAGCCGACATGGTTTCTTCCGGCGCAAGATGCCACTTGCCGATACAATAAGTATTATATCCGTTCTCTTTAAGTATTTCGGCCATGGTTCCGTTTTCAAACGGCATATATCCGTCGTATCCGGGATACCCGGTCGAGCCGTTCGTAAGACATCCGACATGATTTGAGTGATGATTTCTTCCTGTAAGGATGCATGATCTTGTAGGAGAGCAGAGTGCTGTTGTATGCATATTGCTGAAAAGAAGTCCTTTTGCAGCAAGTTTATCTATGTTAGGTGTTTTGATCGGACTGCCGTAGCAGCCGAGATGACCGAATCCTGTGTCATCAAGTACAATGAATAAAACATTCGGCGAACCTTCCTTTGCCCGGTTAGGCTCCGGCCAGGCAGGTTGTGACTGGTCATAAGTTCTACCTATTACTCCGGGAAATGTCTGTCCAGATTTATATTCTTTTAATGACATTTTTAATTTGATTTTATTATTAAAAAAATTTTATTGATTCTTTTTATTGCAGATTATGTATCTCAATATATTGTATTAAAAAACTTTTGAGAGCAATCCTAATGTACTTCCTCCCAGTCCACCTGCAAATTTCAAAACCGATCCGGTGAATTTAGCTGCCTGAACAGGACTTACTCCTAATTTTGTAAGTACACTTATTATGTCAGCAGTTGTAGATACAGATCCCGGAACTACACCAAGGTCAGAGGCTTTATTTATCAAACTGCTGCTGCCTCCGGGAATACCTTTGCTGAGTTTGGTAAAATCTTCAGGTGAAAGCTTATTTTTTGAAAGCATCATCATTGCACCTAATCCTGCTTCTGTCTGATCTTTTGTCATCCCGAGTTCTTTCGATAAACTATTGATCATTGAGGATTGTGATACTTTACCGGTTGTAGATTTACTTCCGGAACATCCGGCTAAAAAGACTAGAGTTAAAAAGAAAATTGATACTGCTGAAATTATTTTTCGCATATGTTTTAGTTTTGATTTATGAATATTTAAATGCTTCTAATATTTAAGAAATAAAATAAATGTTTTGTTAATATTTATATTTTTGAATGGTTAAATTATTTAAAATCAAATCAATTTCAAAACGCAGTTAAAAGCAAACTTACCATAGTAAATAAATAGATTTTAATTGATTATGGGAGTAAATTGCATTTATTGTAAATAAACTTACCAGTCAAATGAATTCCGGATATAGTAATAAGTTTTATAAAGTTTTTGGAACTCTTTCAGATTCAGAAAGAAAAGAATTCTGTGAATTTCTTAGACTATCATTTATCAAAAAAACCAGATTATCTGAGATCATAATTGATAAGATTGAATCAGGAACAGATCTGCACGCTTACTTTTTAAAAAAATATACTGAAAGAAGTCTCTGGAATATATACTCGGAGCTCACAGGTTCACTGGAGCAGTTTTTATCACTTAAAGAGATCATGACTGAGGAAGCAGAAGCACATAGATTAAAAAGGAATCAGTTCAGGAAAAGAGATCTTACAAGGCTTTTGGTAAGTGATCATAAAAATAATATTAAAAAATTGAAGTCCTCAGAATTTAATTACCGGACATTAAATGAAATACAGAGGTCAGCATTTGAATGCTTACCTGCATTGTCAAGGGCAGGCATGTCAAAGGAATTTTCAGAAATGTATAAAACATATTCAGATTTTAATTTCATGAATTTTTACTTTGAACTTATATCAGAACTGATTGAAAAAAAGATAAGAATGGAGTTTTACAACGATAATACAGTTATTATAAAAGAAGAGTTTTTTTCGAAATATGAATTTCACAAAGTTCTGAAAACTGTCGACAGTATCTATCCTGAATACAGTGTCATATTTGAAATTCTGTTTAAATTATATTCGGCAGTTAATTCACTTCAGGATATAACTGATTTCAAAGAAGCAAGGAAGGTATTTATTAAAAATAAAGATTTATTTTCGGATTATTATAAAAATGAAATGTATCATAGTCTGTTAAATGTTTGTACATTAATTGCTCAAAAGACAAAAAAAAATCTGGACGGTGAAATATTCATGATCCTTAAATCAAAATTAGACAGCGGATTGACGGATGACCTTAAAAATTCGAAAATAGGAGGAAATCATTTCCGGGATTATGTCTATATTGCTTTAAATCTGAATGAAGATAAATGGGCGGAGGAGTTTATAATTGAATATTCACAAATACTGCCGGAAGAACTCCGTGAAAATAATCTGAATACGGCATTTGCATTTCTGAATTTAAAAAGAAAGAATTACAAAGATGCAGTAAAATTTATAACAAAATTGAAAAGAGTATATTATATTCATGATCTTGATTATTACACTGTTCAGATCTTTGCTTATTACGATTCCGGAAATATTCTGGAATGTCTGAAAATAAAAAAGAGATTTCATGATTATCTGAACAGAAATTCGGGATTTCCTGAATCTCATAAAAAAGGTTCTGAAAATTTTCTGAAGATCTTAAATGGTCTTATCAGATATAAAGAAACGGGCAGAAAAAAAATACTGGATGATCTTGAACATGAATATTCAAGAGCAGAAGAATTATTCTGGAGAAAGTGGCTTAGTGAGAAAATAAATGAAGCGAAAAGTTAGTGTGGCTCAGATGTTTTGTATTTACGTTTTAAATTATATCTTAGAATACCTTTTTCCACAATTCATCTGTTTAAAGTTATTCCGGGGTTGTCAGTGTTCAAAAAATTTACTTAAGCATATTTAAACCAACTAATTCTTATCAGATCAAATTTATCGTTAAGCAGTAACTTTAGAATAAACCCATAAAAGCACGGCTTCTATTTTAATATCTTAAAAGTTTCATTTATAATTAAAGAGGTATCTGAGTCACTCTGCCGCAACTTCTTTTTTCCCCGGCTTCCATGGAACTCTTTCTTCTGATTCGACTATTATTGACCAGCTCAGAAATGTCCTGATCAGAACAAGAAGTCCGAGAATAATAACGCTCTCAATCGTTGGTTCTATAATAACGGTACGGATAATATCAGCTGCAACCAGAAACTCGAGTCCCGCCTGTAATGCCTTTCCTATCCTGTCTTTATAACTTTTAAAAAATCCGGGTTTTCTTGAACTATAATTTTTAACAATATTGAATATGCTTAACAGGATCGATCCCGCAATAACAATAACAGCAATTACTTCAATTGCCGAAGCTACAAATTCTATGGCTCTATCCAGATCAAGTTCCATTTTTTATATATTAAGTTTATAAAATTGTGTTAACATTCTTGTCAGTAAAATTTATAAGAATTAACCGTGTAAATTTAAAAATGTTTGCCTGATATGATTTTAAAATAAATTTAACATTATCAATCAGGCAAACATGATTATACAATTACATTATATATCTATAAAACATTAATCCGTAGCAAAAGCCGCAGCTGCCAGCTTTTCTAGATCAAGATATTGCATTTTCTCGACTGAAACACCAACGCCAAGAATTGTCCCGCCTTTGAATTCACCGGGAGATTTATATTCTTCACTCACGGCATCACCGCTGTCATTTCCTATACATAAACCATCACCTGAAAGAGTGAACTTTCCGGGCTGGGTTTTCATAGGTCCCTCTGCTACTACTTTCTCATTTATGTAAAGCTTTGTATTGCCTATGGATTCCTGATACTGTCCTGAGCTTTCTCGATTGAACTCCATTCCCAATGTATACTTACCGGGCTTCAATTCCTCACCGGATATGAATTTCTGTTCAGGTTTGATACCAAGGAAATTGTAAACATAGTAAAGTTTCTTATCCTTAATGAACAATGAATGTCCTCCGAATCTCGAACCGTGTGCAAAGATCACACCGGAACAATCAGGATCCGTAATTTCAACATCAGCCAGTATCTTATATGAACGTCCGCGGCAGTTAACAGCAACACCTTCAGGAATTGGTGCTGTACCCGGATAATAAACATATCTTTCACGCGGTGCTTCTTCAGCCGGTCTTTCTGTCCCGAGAAGTTCAATTGCACTTCGGTCGTCAAGCGGCAGCACCATGTTCTTCTCAGCTTCATCAAACCAGACCTTGATCAATTCCTGCAACTTTTCCGGATGCTCCTTAGCAAGATTCTTTGATTCGGAACGGTCTTCATCCACATGATAAAGTTCCCATTCATCCTCATCGAATTTACCTCTTCCGATCAAAGGAACGTGTAGTGCAACTGCTTTCCATCCGTCTTTCCAGATAGCTCTTGTTCCCAGCATTGCATAATACTGAACTTCTTTCTTTGTTTTTCCATCGGGCTTTGCATCGAAAGTATATCGCATTGATACGCCTGAAAGAGGATACTGCTCAACACCTTTATATACTTTCGGCATTTCCAGACCGCAGATATCAAGAATGGTCGGGACTATATCAGTTGAATGATGATACTGGTTCCTGACTTCACCTTTTGCTTTAATGCCTTTTGGCCAGCTGATCACCAGCGGGTCACAGGTACCTCCGGAATATTCTGAATAGCGCTTGAACATCTGGAATGGAGTTGAGAATGCAACAGCCCAGCCTGTAGGAAAGTGTTCGTAAG
>JAGQWH010000089.1 GCA_020437545.1 Ignavibacteriota bacterium | reverse complement strand
GATGAAATTCACTGCAGGTCTGCATCATCCTTTCAGACATTTTGATGAATCAATTGGAACCAAAATGCACGGCTTTATCAATGTCTTTGGCGCCGGTATAACTGCAATGAGGCATAATATCACTAATGAAGGTCTTGCAGAAATGCTTGATGATGAAAATCCCGATAATTTTAAATTTACCGAAGACTCTTTTTCCTGGAAAGGATGGGAAACTGACATTGATGATATTGTTTTTGCCAGAAATGATCTTGTTATCTCATACGGAAGCTGCAGTTTTGATGAACCAATTGATGATCTCAAATCACTTAAGCTCATATACTAAATAAATAAAATCCTATAAAAATATTATGCCTGTAAATAACAACTCAAAGTCTTTTATTAATGTGAATAAAGGTTCCGACTTCCCTATTCAGAATATTCCATTTGGTATTTTTAAAAGTAAAAATAATTCAAAGCCGAGAGCGGGAACTGCAATCGGAGATTTCATTCTTGATCTTTCCGTTTTACAGGAATCTTCTCTTTTTTCCGATCCTTTAATTAATGGGAAAAGTGTTTTTTCCAAAGAACACTTAAATGATTTCATGGCTCTTGGTAATACTATTTGCAATCAGACAAGAAAAGACATACAGGAATTACTTGAAGAAAATAATCCGGTTCTCAGGGATAATGAAAATCTGAGACTGGATTGTCTTATTCCTGTTTCTGAAACTGAAATGTGCATGCCTGTTGATATCGGAGATTATACTGATTTTTATTCTTCAAAACAGCATGCTACAAATGTAGGAATAATGTTCAGAGGAAAGGAAAATGCACTGATGCCAAACTGGCTTCACATACCTGTTGCCTATCACGGAAGGGCAAGTTCAGTAGTTTTGAGCGGAACTGAGATCGTCCGTCCCAAAGGTCAGACAAAAGCTGATGATGCAGAAATGCCGGCTTTTGGTCCTACAAAGCTTCTTGATTTCGAGCTTGAGATGGGCTTCTTTGTCGGAACCGGAAATAAACTCGGTGAACCTATCAATGTAAATAATGCAGGTGAAAATATTTTCGGAATGGTACTTGTTAATGACTGGAGCGCAAGAGATATTCAGAAATGGGAGTATGTTCCGCTTGGTCCTTTTCTTGCCAAAAACTTTGCAACTTCGATATCACCGTGGATCGTTACGCTTGATGCTCTCGAGCAGTTTAAGACCAAACGTGAAGAGCAAATTCCGGAAGTCCTTCCTTATCTTAAAAATACCGGAGACTGGCTTTATGATATCAATCTTGAAGTTAAAATTATCACAAAAAATTCGGAAGAATCTTTTACAATCTCGAGGTCAAATTCAAAATATCTTTACTGGGATATCTGTCAGCAGCTTGCTCACCACTCTGTCAGCGGTTGCAATATGAGAACAGGTGATCTTCTTGCTTCTGGTACTATCAGCGGTCCGGATAAAAGTTCGTATGGAAGTCTTCTTGAACTCACCTGGCGCGGAAGCGAGCCACTGAAATTTTCCAATGGTGAAGAAAGAAAATTCTTGCAGGACGGTGATACACTTATTATCACAGGATATTGTGAAAAAGACGGAGTGAGAATCGGATTTGGTGAGGTATCCGGAAAAATTTTACCCGCTGTCTGAATATGATAAGAATTTTTTCACGGATCTGTTTTACTTGCTGTCTGATTTGTATATGCTCATGTAATGAAAATTCAGACAATATTGTATCTTCAGGAAATTCGAATAATAAGGATTTTAAATATCCGCTAAATATAAATTCATACTGGCATTATGGTACACGTAATTTTGTTTTTAATTTAAGACCTGACTCTATAAATATTTATTTTTCAACTGATACTTTATATGGCTATGGCAATGCAAAAGTCAAGAATGATACTGTTATAAATTCAGATACTTTGATTCAGATACAGAATGTTCATAGTCTCTCCGGACATGCTAATTCAAGTGTAGAATTTTACAGACAAACAGATTCAGGACTGGTAAGAGTAGCATATTATTCCAATGCTTCGAATTTCGGACCTTTCAGACAAATGAATAATTTAAATTTTTCATTTAACGGAAATAATTTTAATTCTCTTAGCGAATTGATTGGGTTTTGTAAAGGTGAATATTCACAAAGTGATACTGCTCTCGTCTTTGATGATCCCCCGGTAAAAGTCCTGAAATACCCGTTAACTGAAAATTCAGAATGGAATATGTTAAATACCGGAACATACAGTGTAAATAAAAAATATCTTAATTTTGAAAATGTTACTGTCAACGCCGGAACGTTTTATTGTTTAAAAATAAAAAAGGATTTGTATTATAACTCTTCAGCACCTGATACAGGGTATATATTTTACGACTATTTCTCCGAATCGGGTATGATAAAAAGAGACTTACTTATAAAAGATGTCAATGTAAGTAATAGTTCAGGTCAGACCATAGGAAAGATAGATATTAAAGAAGAATCGTTTTTAAACATTTATAATATTGCAAAATGAAATATCTGTCATTCCATTATTTCATAAAAGGAATTCAAAATAAAAAAAATGGATAAAGAAAAAGTAAGATTAACACAAATGGTTACATCCGCCGGATGCGCGGCAAAGATATTTCCGGACATCCTTTCAGAAACGTTAAAGGATATTAAATGGGCAACAAATGAAAATGTGCTTGTAGGATTCGAGGGCAAGGATGACGCCGGCGTTTATAAAATAAATGATAAACTTGCACTTATTCATACTACTGATTTTTTTACTCCCGTAGTTGATGATCCTTTTATATTCGGACAGATCGCAGCGGCAAATGCGCTGAGTGACGTCTATGCAATGGGCGGAGTTCCTATAAACGCTTTGAATATACTTGCATTTCCTCAGAAAGAAGACCTGAGTATTCTTAGAGAAATTTTAAAAGGAGGATCGGATAAGATAAATGAATCCGGAGCTGTGATTATTGGCGGACATTCTATTGACATTACCAACATAGTATACGGAATGGCTGTGACAGGAACTATTGATCCGGAAAATATAAAAGGTAATAATACCGCAAAGCCGGGAGATAAATTAATTCTCACAAAAGCTCTGGGCACGGGGATACTTAATAATGCAATAAAATTTTCTTTTCTTGAAAAGAAAATATATGACCAGCTTATCTCTTCAATGACGAGATTAAATAAGAATGCTTCCGAATGTATGCTGAGATTAAATGCAAATGCTTGCACTGACATTACCGGGTTCGGACTTGCAGGACATTCCATGCAGATGGCGAAAGCAAGTAATGTTGTGATCAGATTTGAAATGGACCTGTTACCTGTGATGGAAGGAACCGATGAAGCTATTAAAGATAACTATCTTACAAGAGGAGACAGATCAAACAGAGAGTACACAAAAAATTCAGTTATCTCAACAGGTACCGTAAATAAAAACCTGGAACATCTGGCTTATGATCCTCAGACATCAGGCGGACTGCTTATTTCCGTTCCGGCAGAGAATGCTACGATGCTTCTTCTCGAACTCGAAAAAGGCGGCGATATCTTTTCAAAAATAGTTGGTGAAATTTCAGAACCTTCTGATGAGTACAAAGCCGGTACTGTAATTTTTAATTACAACTGAATTTGATATCATATATTTATTTACCCATTCCGGAAAAATATTAAAATGAAATTCAATACTTCAAAAGAGCTTTTCGATTTTATCCGGACGACTGATACTTCAGATTTTCCTTCACTTAAAAAAATTCTTGAAAAATACGATTCACCAAGAGTTACGGTGAATGATATACTTTCCGAATTAAAAGATAAAAATGAAAAAGTCTTATTGGTTGATGCACGTTCTGAAAAGGAGTTTGATGAATCTTCACTCCCCTGCTCTGTAAATTTTCCTGTTCTTAATAATGAAGAACGACACAATACCGGTCTTGTCTATAAGAAATATTCACAGACTTCCGCTGTCTGGCTTGCTGTGCAATATGCTTTGCCAAAAGAAGATGATCTCAGATCTTTTCTGCAAAAACACAACGCTTCAGAAAAAGAAATTTTTGTTTATTGCTGGCGCGGAGGAGGACGCAGCGGCTATCTTTCTAAAATGATAACAGATGCCGGATATAAGCCGAAAGTTCTCATCGGTGGTTATAAAAGTTTCAGAAGAAAAGTAAATGAGTTTTATTCTCAGAATAATTTCCCTTTCGAACTGCTCGAACTATCGGGAATGACCGGTTGCGGTAAAACAGAACTCCTTAAACTGCTTTCATTGAAGTTACCCGTTCTCGATCTTGAAGATGCGGCTAAACATTATTCCAGTTTGCTGGGACACATTCCTTATGAGATCAACAATATACAGCCTGTTAAAAATCAAAGCGCTTTTGAGAATAATATATTTTCACAAATATTTTTAAATGAATTTATAAAAGACAAAGGAACTTTCTTAATTGAAAGCGAGAGCAAGCGGGTTGGGAAGTTTCAGGTACCTAAAATTATTTACGATAAACTTATAAATTCCCCTTCGATAAGAATTGTATCATCTATGGAATGTCGTGTTAAAAGGATTGTAAAAGATTATTTCGGTAATGATAACAGAGGAATTGAACCAATGATCAGAATTCTGATTGAAAGAAAAAGCTTTTTCAGACAGCAGCTTAGCGCCGATGTTTTTGATCAACTGATAAGCTTACTTGAAAAAGAGCAGGTGAATGAATTCACTGAAATTATGATGAAAGAATATTATGATAAAAAATACAGGGTTAAGGATAAGAAAATCTTAGCCGAAGTTTCCTCAGATGACAGTGATAAAGCCGTCAGGGAAATTTCAGGTATTTACAATGATTTGTTAAAGAATGAAAGGACAAATTGATTTTAAATAACTAATTGCTTCTTTCCCAAACTGGCCGCCAAAAATTCCGTCAGAATATTTTCATAAAATTAACCGGGAACCGTCTTACAAAACATTTAATTTTAATTCCACTTTATTAACTACCGCTCAAATATATTATCAACTATCAACTGTCAATTATCAATTATCAATTATCAACTGTCAACTGTCAATTATAATCTATCAATTTTAAGCAATCAAAAATCAACAATCAAAAATCAAAAATCAAAAATCAAAAATCAACTATCCCTTCAGTTCCATTCCAAGATTATAAAACACAAAGCTCCAGATGTCTGTTGTTTCACTGATAGCTTTTGAAACCGGTATCCCCATTCCGTGACCAGAATTTGTTCCGACTCTCAGCAACACGGGATTATCTCCTGTTTTTAACTCCTGAAGAGTTGCTGCATATTTATACGAATGCAACGGCACTACCCTGTCATCATGATCTGATGTTGTAATCAATGTCGCAGGATAATTCACAGGTTTGATGTTATGTAATGGAGAATACTTCAGCAGATATCTGAATTGTTCCGGATCTTCACTTGAGCCGTAATCAGAGATCCAGTTCCAGCCAATTGTGAATTTATGAAATCTGAGCATATCCATCACACCTACAGAAGGCAGGGCAACTTTAAAAAGGTCAGGCCTCTGATTTATAACTGCACCGATCAGCAATCCGCCGTTTGATCTTCCCTGTACCGCAAGTTTTTCCGGTGATGTATATTTATTTTCTATCAGATATTCAGCCGCAGAGATAAAGTCATCAAATACATTCTGTTTGTTAAGTTTCATGCCTGCCTTATGCCAGTCTTCACCGTATTCACCACCGCCTCTTAAACAAGCAATTGCAAATATCCCGCCGTTTTCGATAAACAGGATCCTTTGAGATTTGAAATCCGGAGTCATACTAATATTGAATCCGCCGTATCCGTAGAGCATAGCCGGATTCTTTCCGTTAAGTTCAACACCTTTCCTGTAGATCAGAAACATTGGTATCTTTGTACCGTCTTTACTTTCATAAAATATCTGCTTTGATTCAATTAAATCCGCATCGTAATGTATCTCATTTTCTTTGTATACGGAAATTATTTTTTCTGAAATATTATATTTAAGAATTACATCCGGCCGATTAAAAGATGAGTATGTAAAGAAAATTTCAGTGAAGGATTTTTTGGTATAATTAAATATTGCAGTTCCGATACCGGGCAGATCAATTTCATTTTCAAATTTGCCTTCAAGGTCGTAAACAGTAATAACATTGTGTGCATCCTTAAGATACTTTACAATTAATTTCCGGTCTGCAATAACTGCATTTTCTATTACCCTTTCACTTTCAGGAATGATATCAGCAAACGATTTCTCTGTAGTGTTAAATTTTACAATCTTGTATCGTGAAGCACCTTTGTTTGTTATAAAGTATATGAACTTTCCTTCGGTTTCTATCGGATTCCATTCATTTTCATAATCTTCTGTTAATGATAAGTAATCTCTGTCATTTTCATTTTGATTTAAATTCAGATCAAGATAAAATATTCGGTTACCGTCATTTGATTTGATGTATTCTGTTCGGAATAAAAAATTTTCCTCCTGATCTGAAAATACCGCAAAACTTTTTTCATCATTTTCTTTATCTTCATATATGAGTTTATCATCACTCTGAAGATTTCCCGGGATATGAAAATATGTTTTCGGAGATTTATTTTTTTCCTTGAATTTATCGCCTTTGACTTCTTCATACCGGTTATAAAAAAATCCATTATTATACCAGCTTATTGATGAATATCTTACCCACTTAATGCAGTCATCCAGTTTCTTTCCGGATGCAATTTCCATAATAAAAATCTCTTCCCAGTCCGAACCGTCTTTGCTGATTGCATAAGCTAAATATTTATTATCCGGAGAAACAGAAACTTCTATAATTGCAATAGTCCCTTCTGATGATAGTTCGTTCGGATCCAGAAATACAACCGACTCACCTTCCGTTACCTTTTGCCTGTAAAGAATATCCTGATTCTGAAGCCCGTCATTTTTAAAATAGAATATATATTCTCCAGCTTTTATTACTGAAGAATATCTTGTATAGTTTGCAAGTTCGGTCAGTCGTGATCTGATCTTATCCCTGAATGTAATTCTACTCAGATACTTTTCCGTATTCGCATTTTCTTTTTTTATAAAATCTTTGACTTCATCACTTAGCATATCTTCCATGCATACGTAAGGGTCTGATATTTCTTTACCATGATAAATATCTTTGTGACCGGTTTTTCTGAAATTCATTTATAGTTTGTTTAATATTTAAAGGAAAGATCCGGTAAGCTGCAGCACAATAATTTATTTATTTTTAAAATTAAAAAGCTCATCTAAATAATCAGAGATGAGCTTTATAATAATTCAATTATTTATATTATTTCATTAATCAAACACCGGTTTTAAATCTTTTGCAAAGGCTTTTCTCAGAACCTCATTATGCTCTTCATTGAATTTACTTAATGAACCTGCGGCAGGGCTGGCGCTTGCATCAGGGCTTACACAATATAATTTCTGATGATCCATAAGATCATCATTTAGGAGTATCGCAAGAAAATTCCATGCGCCCATGTTTCTCGGCTCTTCCTGAACCCACACCACTTCATTGGCTTTCTTGTATGAACTTAATATTTCCTGCATGACCTCAGTATGGTAAGGATAATATTGTTCGAGTCTGACAATGGCAGTGTCATTTATATTATTTTCTTTTCTGTATTTGTTAAGATCATAATAAACTTTTCCGCTGGTAACAATGACTCTGCTTACAGTTGATTTATCCTGAATATCATCATCAATCATAACATCAAACATTCCTTCCGTAAATTCAAACTTTTTCGATTTTGCCTCCGGCAGTCTGAGAAGACTTTTGGGAGTCATTATGACAAGTGGTTTTTTATTTTTATGTTTGGTTTGCCTTCTGAGTAAATGAAAATATTGCTCGGAGTTCGAAGGGTTGCAAACTATCATATTATTATCAGCGCACAAAATAAGGAATCTTTCGAGTCTTGCACTGGAGTGTTCAGGACCCTGTCCCTCCTGCGCATGCGGTAAAAGTAATACAAGATTATTCGGAAGACTCCATTTTGTATAAGAACTTGTAATAAAATTATCAATGATAACCTGTGCTGCATTTACGAAATCACCGAACTGAGCTTCCCATAATACAAGCGTAACTGGGTCTGCAGTTGAATAACCATATTCAAAACCAAGTACAGCTGCTTCTGACAGCAAACTGTCAAGCGGTTCGATGAGTGCTTTATCAGGAGCTACATTATTCAAGGGTATTATTTCATCCGCAGTTTCTGAATCGGTGAGAACAATGTGTCTTTGAGAGAATGTACCTCTCGAACTGTCCTGTCCGCTTAATCTTACCGGAATCCCTTCCTGTAAGAGACTTCCGAATGCAAGCGCTTCACCAAATGCCCAGTCAATTTCGATATCCTTATCTTTATCAAGAAATTCCCTTCGTGACTCTATGAACTTTCTTAATTTAGGATGAAGATTAAACGTATCAGGAAGTTCCGTAATTGCTTTTACGATTTCATCAAGTCTTTCTATAGGAACGAATGTATCAACATTAGCCTCCGCAGCTTCTATTTCTTCTTTTGTGACTGCAAGAGGAATGTCAGTCTTGAATTTCTGAACCTCTTCGTGACTTTCATTCATCTTGTTATAAATCTTCTTCTCTATCTCGTCAATTTCTTCCTTTGTTATGACCTTCTCATTTAAAAGTTTGGTCTCATATATCTGTTTGACAGAAGGATGACTTCTGATCGTTTTATACATTAATGGCTGTGTGAACGCCGGTTCATCTGCTTCATTATGCCCGAGTCGTCTGTATCCGAATACATCTATGAAAACATCAGTATGAAATTTCATCCTGAATTCATAAGCAAGTTTTGTTACAAGCATTGTAGCTTCGGGATCATCTCCATTGACATGGAAGATCGGCGCCTGAATCATTTTACCGACATCAGTAGCATAGTGAGATGAACGGGCATCAATAGGCGACGTAGTGAATCCAATCTGATTATTGATAACGATGTGAACAGTTCCGCCTGTCCTGTATCCGTGAAGCTGAGAGAGATTAAGAGTCTCTGCCACTATTCCTTCACCTGCTACGGCAGCATCTCCGTGGATCAAAACCGGAATAGTCTTATCCCTGTGCTCATCATTTGTTCTCATTTGCTTTGCTCTTACGATACCCTCTACTACGGGATTTACAAATTCCAGATGAGAAGGGTTTGAAGCTACTGAAATTTTGATCTCACCACCGTTTATGGTTTCATAATTTCCCGATGCTCCGAGATGATATTTCACATCACCTGATCCCTGTGATGAACTAGGATCAATATGACCTTCAAATTCTGAAAAAATTGTCGACATGGATTTACCGATAATATTGGCTAACACATTTAATCTTCCTCTGTGAGCCATTCCCATGACTATCTCTCTTACGTCATCTTCAGCACTGCATTGCAAAAGATAATCTAGGGTAGGAATAATTGTTTCAGAACCTTCAAGCGAAAATCTCTTATGTCCTATATATTTTTTATCTATGAATTTTTCAAAATTTTCCGCTTCGGAAAGTTTAAATAAAATATGCTTTTTTTCTTCATTTGAAAAATGAGGAGTGTTTCTGTTGGTTTCCATTTTTTGCTGAAGCCATTCTTTCTGCTCGGGATCCTGAATATGCTTATATTCAACTCCGATCTTATCGCAATAAGTCTGATTCAGTATATTCAGTATTTCTCTTAATGTGGCAGTTCTGAGACCGGCAAGCCCGTCTGTAATAAATTCCCTGTCATAATCCCACACTGTGAATCCGTAATTAGCAGGATCCAGTTCCGGATGATGTTTTACTTTTAGATAAAGCGGATCAAGATGAGCAAGCAAATGTCCTCTTACCCTGTACATATTTATAAGCTGAATTGCTTTTGCCTGCTTTTCAAATTCTTCAATACCTTCAATTTTTTCTGAATCAAGATCTGATTCGACATTGATATCAGCATGCCATTTTACAGGAGAAATAGGAATCTCAAGATCCCTGAAAATTTCCTCGTAAAAATTTTCCTGACCGTGTAGCAGCTCACTGATCTTCTTCAGAAAAAATCCTGATTCAGCTCCCTGAATGATCCTGTGGTCATAAGTGCTTGTCATACTCATCACTTTACTTAATCCAAGCTTTGTTATAACCTCACTTGTAACAGCCTGATATTCGGCAGGATAATCAATAGCACCTGTTGCTATGATTGTTCCCTGACCGATCATAAGCCGCGGTGTGGAAGCTATCGTTCCGATGGTTCCCGGATTTGTCAGAGAAATGGTTGTCCCCTGGAAATCAGAGATCTCAATTTTATTTGCTCTCGATCTGTCTATTATATCATTATACGCTTCAAAATATTCTCTGAAATTTAGCTGGTTAGCCTTTTTAATATTGGGTACGATAAGAGATCTGCTGCCGTCTTTTTTCTGAAGATCGACTGCAAGACCAAGATTTACGTCTTTTTTTCTTACAATATTCGGATCATTATCAATAATGGTATATGAGTTATTCATGTTTGGAACATACTGAATGCCTTTTACAATAGCCCAGCCGATTACATGAGTATAGGAAATTTTTCCGCCGTTTTTTCTTTTCAGATGATCATTTATAAGACGTCTGTTTTCTTCAAGCACTTTTACCGGCATTGTACGGAAAGTTGTAGCAGTTGGAATTGTAAGACTGCTGTTCATATTCTCAATGATCTTTGCACCTACTCCCCTTATTATCTGTGCTTCTTCACCTTCTCCGGGTGGCGGCATGGAAACCTGACCGGGCTGGAAATTTGAAGATGAGCCGGAATTATCATTTGAAGAGGTTACTTTCTTACTATCCGGAGAATTGTTTCCGTTTGACAGGTTCAGTTCTTTGAATAATTCTTTCCAGTTATCACTGACAGAATCAGGATCTTTTTTATAATCACCTAAAAGTTCGAGTACATACCAGGTATTTACACCAAATTCGGATATTTTTTCCTGTTGTTCTTGGGTTAAGTCTTCTAATTTCATTTATAATTTAATTTGCTTAATTTAATCAAAATTAAAAACAAGTTCAGTAAATTTATAAACCTATTTTACAAATGAAAAAAATTCTACTGTTATTCTTTATCTTTTTGTCTTTGAATAGTTCATTTTCTCAGGATATCAATACAAAGTTTTATATTACCGGAGGATATACTTTTAATTTTCCAAATGCATCATCTGTGAATTTTATCATAGACAGGTACAATAATACAAGGAATTATCTGACAAAGAAAATGGATAATATCAACACTTTATCCGGAACTGATTTTTCTGCCGGAGCAATTCTTGACCTTGACGAAAGCGCTATGCTTATTGAAGGAGGTGTGACATTTAAAAACTCAGGTACAAAATATGCTGAAGGAACTGTGTCAGGTGAAAATTTCCGAAGAGATTTTAAAGTATATAACTTTCTTGTGGATATTGGTTTTGGGTACCTGTTTAATTACAATAAACCTCTTGACTATGGAATTGGCATGTTCGTTGATTTCGGATCGTTTACTTATGATACCCGGATATATAAGACTAATGAAACTCCTCCTGATTACACGGATATTTCACCTGCAAATTCATCAGCTTTAAGTTTTACGCCGGTTGCTTTTCTGAACATAAATTTAAATGATCATTTTGGAATTTCAGTAAGGCCCTATTATTTTGCTCAGATATTATCTATGGATCTGACCGATGTTCATACTGCTTTGAATCCTAATACCTGGCAGAATGATAATGCATCAGAGTATAACAGTGAAACATTCAGCGGTTTTGGAGTTGATCTGAAAGGCGTAATAAGTTTTTAAATCTGAGAGGTCAAAGTTAATAATCAATTCTGATATTTTTGAGAAAATTAATTCCGATATCAAATTACCAAGTCGAAAAAAATCAAAGATCCAAAATCTAAAATCAAAGATCCTGTAAATCCTAAATGATCAGACGGGCTTGAACTGTTCAAAAGCCTGCAGACAATCTCTGCAGTAATGTATAGCCCTGCATTGAGTTGGACCAAACGGACTTTGGAGAATAGTATTTTTACTGTTGCAGAAAGGGCATTCGACTTTTTCCAGCATTTCAATCTGAACAAGTCCGTTATGCTTCGGAGGTAATGCAAATTGTGAATCTTTCAATAACTGTCTTCCCTTTTCAGTGATCATGTTAGTACTCCACTGCACATCAAAACTGACCTCAACGTCCAATCCAGAAATTGGCAACTTTGATACTTTTTCTTTTATGTCGTTCTTCATATACTCTACTGCAGGACAACCTGCAAATGTTGGTGTCATTTTTACTTTTACATATCCCTCTTCATCAACTTCCACACCGGTTATGATGCCCATATCCACTACAGAAACTTTTGGTATCTCAGGATCTTTCACATCTTCTAATACATCCCATATTTCTTTTTCAGTTACCATTTTTAGATATATTTTTTTATCTAGCGTAAATTGAGAATCCTAATTATTAAAGAAAATCTTAAAGTTTACAAATTATAGATTGTTTATAAAAATGGATTCCCGCCTAAAGCAAGCGGGAATGACAAATAATTTTAAGAAATCAAAAATCCAAAATCAAATATCAAAAATCGAGATCACCATTCCGCACCCGGATCAATATCATAAACCTCCGTCATTTCATCAAGCAAGGGTTTAAGATATTCCGTATGATAACCTTTTCTGCCGCCATATGCAGGTTCAATGCTGTTTATATCCGGCAATACAAGTCCTGCGCTATTTATCACGGGAGAAATGAATTTCAGCCATTCTTCCTGAAGTCTTTTCTCACCGGGGAAAATACTTTCATTAATAAGGATGTCTTCAAAATCAGATGGTTCAAATATTCCCAGAGCCAGCGGAAAGCATTCATTAAGTGATGACTGCATTCTTGCTTTGCTGATTTCATTGGCATTTCCAAGCTGAACAAGCCAAGTGTCAGCATGCATTATATGATATTTAATTTCTCCTTTGAATTTTTTTGCAACATTGGCAAGATCTTCAAATGATGAACTCATCAGCATTTCAAATCTCAGTGCTTCAGCCGAGTCAAACAGAAAATGTCTCATCAGACTGAAGTCATATTCCCCAATCGGATATTCTACAAGATGGCAGCATTTAAAATCTTTTTCATCTCTGCTGAAAGCGATCGTATCCGGATCAGCTTCACCAAGCTTGTGCAGGATCTGATACATTGCATGAGCCTGCCCGAGTTTATCCTGCGCCATGGAAGAAAACGCTATGTCCTCTTCGAGTATAGGTCCGAGCGCTGTCCACTCTGAATTTCGATGACCTAATATAAGTTCGTCATCAGCCATTCTAAAAATAAGATTCTTTACGGCTCCTTTTTGAATATCATTCAACTCTTTCATTTATTTTTATGCTCCGCTTTATATTTATTGATTCTGTCCATTACTTTATAGCCGCCAGCTTCCCTGTACATTTTTTCCTGATTGGTTTCAAATATATCCTCATCCTCATAATCGGTTTTTCTGATATCCGCTGTTTTTACAACCCAGAGATTCACACATTTATATCTTCTGGCATATTGTTCTTTTGCAAGAATTAAAGCCATGTCAGGATTCGGTGCATGCACCGGACCGACATGAATATGATGATCGCCTTTTTTCACCTGATGAAAAACTTCATAGGTCTGCCATTGGTGAAGATCTTTTATGGATTCTGTATTTGGTTGTTCGGGAAGATTTTCTCTCGTGACTCTTGGATCTAATGATTTTAGTGACATTATTTTAAAATTTCAATTTCTAATTTTGTATGCTTTCTGAATTTTTCAAAATCATTATCGTAAGTAATAATTTTATCACAATATGTCTCTGCAAATTTTATATGAATACAATCATTGATATGTTGAAAATAATTTAATTTTAAAGCTAAAAGATTAGCGTCTTTTAAAATTTTATTATTTGTAATATTATTAGAAAACACTTGAAGTTTATCGTAGTATTCATAAATAATATTTTTTTCAATTGAGTTCTTTGATAAAATATAAACTAATTCTTGTAAAATCAGACCTGATATAACTAATTCGTTTTTATTAATAGAATCATTAATAAGTTGAGTGCTAAAATCTTGCTTTTCTTTTCCTTGATTAAGAAATGAATATACAAATATGTTAGTGTCAATAAATTTAAGCATCTATTTATCAATATTCATTTCATCAATCATATCATCTACATCCAGATCACTTGCAATTTTAATATTTCCGGTCTTTTGTCTTAGCATATTTAGTTTTACAATTATCTCTTCATTAGAATTCTTTTCCGGATTATTAATTGGTTCAAAAGTAACTTTTATATCTTGATTAACAAATTCTTTCGGAATTTCAAGAGTTTTATATCTGTCTTTTGCCCGGATTATTTTGGTAATTGTTTCCATAATTTATTATGCTAAAGGAATAGTATATTTCTCAGTAGGTCTCTGTAAAGCATTCCTGACCCATTCGCCTTTTTCTTCGGCCCGTCTTCTGACAGCAAGTCTTTCCTTGTTGCATGGTCCGTCTCCGTTTATGACTCTTTTGAATTCATCCCAGTCAGGTTCGGTGTAATCCCACTTTCCTGTCTCTTCATTCTTTTTTAATTTCGGATCAGGAATCGTTAATCCCAGATCCCATATTTTCGGAACATACATATCCAGGAACTTCTGGCGCATATCGTCATTGGATGCCATCTTAACTTTCCATCTCATAAGTGTCTCTGTATGAACGGAGATCTTATCCGAAGGTCCGAAGAAATGCATTATCGGCGGCCACCATCTTATAAGAGCTTCCTGTACCATTTCCCTTTGTTTGGGAGTTCCGGTCGCAAGGAATACTACATTATCATGTCCGTATTTTAAGTGGAATGATTCTTCAAGACATATCCTTTCGAGAGCGCGGCAGTATGGTCCGTATGAACCTTTGGAATTTGCAACCTGATTTATGATTGCGCCTGCATCTATAAGCCATGCTATTACAGCAGTATCCGCCCATGTTTTTGCAGGATAATTAAAGACGTTTGAGTATTTGGATTTTCCTGTTATAAGATCATTGATCATTTCTTCACGCGGTTTACCGAGTGTTTCGGCTGCACTGTAAAGAAGCTGAGCGTGTCCGACTTCATCCTGAACTTTAGCCATCAATGCAAGTTTTCGTCTGAAACCGGGTGCGCGGGTGATCCATGTTCCTTCGGGTAAAGCACCTATGATCTCAGAGTGAGCATGCTGCTCTATCATTCTTACAAGCTGTTTTCTGTATTCAGCCGGCATCCATTCTGAAGGTTCTATTTTTTCACCTGCAGCTATTTTTGCTTCAAATTGTTCTAATTTTTTCTCGTCATCCTTTTCAGAATGACCATTCTTTGATTCTTCGAATATATATCCGCCACCGTACATTTTATTTTTGGGTT
>JAGQWH010000088.1 GCA_020437545.1 Ignavibacteriota bacterium | reverse complement strand
TATCATTTCACCGCCGTACTGATAAGGCGGCATTGCTTCGAGATGTTTTTCTTTTCCATATAATATTCCGATACCCGTCGGACCGTAGATCTTATGCCCTGAGAACGCAAGAAAATCACAGTCGAGTTCCTGCACATCTATTTTCAAATGCGGTGCTGCCTGCGCTGCATCAATGATTACAGGTATATTATGAGAATGCGCAATTTCAATAATTTCCTTAACGGGATTTATCGTTCCGAGTGTGTTTGAGATATAAACAACTGAAATTAATTTTGTCTTTTCATTGATCATCTGTTTGAACTCATCCATCAACAGTTCGCCTGCATCATTCACGGGAATGTATTTCAGCTCTGCTCCCTTCTGACTGCAAAGATTCTGCCACGGAACCATATTCGAATGATGTTCCATTTGTGAAACTATGACCTCATCACTTCCGCCTACGACCATATTCCCGAATGAAGAAGCTGCAAGATTTATTCCGTCAGTTGTTCCTTTGACAAAAACGATCTCATTAGTTTTCTTGGCATTTACAAAACTTCTCGCTTTTTCACGTGAATTCTCATAAGCCTCCGTTGCCTTTTCGCTTAATGTATGTATACCTCTGTGAACATTGCTGTTTATGGTTTCATAATATTCAGTAATGGCATTTATTACAGAAAGCGGCTTTTGTGTAGTCGCGGCATTGTCAAAATAAACAAGAGGCTTTCCGTTCAGTGTCTGCCTGAGGATCGGGAATTGCTCCCGAAGTTTTAATGTGTCTATATTTACTTCTGTATTTAAATTTATTGTATCCAAATTATTTTAAAAGAATCATTCTTTTTGTTTGTGAAAATTTTTCTGTTTCCAGTTTGTAAAAATATATCCCGCTTGATAAATTCAATCCGTCAAAAACAGCTTCATGTTTTCCGGCAGATAAATTATCATTAACAAGAGTATTCACCTCTCTTCCAAGTAAATCATAAATTATTAATTTAACGTTTTCATTTTTTGGTAACTCAAATTCTATTTTTGTATTTGGATTAAAAGGATTAGGATAATTTTGAAATAAAACATAATCCATTACTACTCCATTATTGTTTTCATTTACATTAACAAAAATCCCGCCGCCATTGGTTGTTTTAAGAATATACCCATATGCTCCTACAGCATATCCTGTATTATTATCATTAAAATAAAATGAATTTAAGGGTTTATCAGGATCATATATTTGTGTCCAATTATCACCAGTATTTGTTGTTTTATATAGTCCATTATAACAATATACATAGCCTATGTTTTGACCATAAAAATAAAATCTGCCATTTATCCCGTATATTCCCTGGTAGTTGGGTCCCCATGTTAATCCTCCGTTTGTAGTTTTTCTAATTCCAACAGATCCTGTAATAAATCCGGTATTTTCGTTCAAAAATGTTATTGCACTATAATAGCCTCCACCCCAACCATTGTTAATTGGACACAATAACTCCCAGTTTACCCCGTTGTTTGAGGTTCTATATATATCATTATGATCATAAATTGCTGGTACAATTCCAGTTGAATATGCATTAAAAGCATATCCTATATCATTATTTTTTAAAAAATAAATAGTGCTTACATTATTTATTGTATAATTAGTAGTCCAGTTTATTCCGCCATTAAAAGTCTTATACAAAGTATTATTCCGCAATACATATCCCGTATCAATATTATGAAACTTCACATATTTATAGCCATTTAAATTTAATATGATATCCCAGCTTAGACCTGAGTTAGTTGTTTTATATAAATTTGATCCTGCTAAATATCCATTTTCATCATCAAAGAATTTTATATATGCATAATTTTCATTCGATGGCACATTTTGTGATACCCAATCTATTCCTCCATTGGATGTATTTAATGCAGTACCGTTACCGGCTATAAAACCAATTTTATCTGATACAAAACAAACTGACCTGAGATCAGAGGTGCACACGCTTTTAATTTTATTAAACCAACTAATACCTGAATCAGTAGTTTTAAATAAATTTCCTCCATCGCAAGAAACAATGAATTGATCATTTTGTAAAAATAAAAATTTATTAATGCTGACCCCAATATCATAATACTGAAACCACGAATTTCCTCCGTTAATTGATTTGTATATTCTACCTTCATATCTATAGTTTGATATTAAATAACCTGTATCAGGGGAAGTGAAATAAATGTTATTGTAGAGTCCGTATTCAGGACATTGTAATATAGTCCAATTTTCTCCACCATTTGTAGTTTTAAGCATTTTGGATGCTTCTCCGACAGAAAACCCTGTGGTCTTATCAAAGAAAAATATATCATGTATATCATATAAATCAGTTACAGTTTTAAATGCCCAGTTAATTCCGTTGTTAGTAGTTTTCAATAAAACTCTGTTATCACCCACAACAAAACCTGTATCTTTTGAAATAAATAATATCTTGTTGTAATTATAGTACGGGTTACCATTAGAAAATTGAATTACCCAGTTATCCCCTCCATTTGTTGTCATTATTATTTTACCGCTATTGCAGGCAGCATATCCTGTATCCATACTGGTAAAAAAAATTGAGTTAACATATGTTCCTGTATTTTGATAAGACCAATTCTCTCCCCCATTTGTAGTTTTAAAAATTCCATTTCCTCCTACATATCCTTCATTAGAATTTTGAAAATAAATCCCCTTAAAGTTTCCAGTAAAACCCGGAGGTATTGAATCCTCTTCTATGTTTATAAGACTCCAGTTTTCCCCTGAATTTGTAGTCTTCATAATTGATTTATGACTTCCTATAGCATATCCAGTATTTATATCGGTGAATTGAATATTTGTTAAATTGTTCCCAGTAGGTAAAGGATTTTGCCAGAACCAGTTTGTCTGAGATAATCCTGATGAGATAATGATAGAGTTTACTATTCCAATAAAAACTAATTGGCTGATTACAAATTTAGCTTTCATGATTTTTCCTTTAAGATTATCTCAATTTAAATTAATCCAATACAAATTGTAATTCAAATTCTTACTTTAAAAGAATTGCCACTACTTGATCAATTTCTTCGAAAGTTCTTCTCTCAGCTTCTCCCTCAGCTCATCTATCTTCACCGAATCCATCACATCTCCTGCAAATGCATTCAGCAATAAAATTCTGGCTTCGTCTTTACCTATGCCTCTTGCACGTAAGTAAAACATTTCTTCTTTGTTCAACTGCCCCGTAGTCGCGCCGTGACTGCACTTCACATCATCAGCAAAGATCTCAAGCTGCGGCTTTGAGTAGATGGTTGCGTCTTCTGATAAAAGTATGTTCCCGTTTGACTGGTATGCATTTGTCTTCTGTGCATCTTCACGAACCATTATCTTACCGTTGAAAACACCTGTTGCTTTATCATCTATGATCCCTTTGTAAAGTTCATTGCTGTAACAATGCGGCATTTTATGATCTGCAAGCGTGTGATTATCAACATGCTGCTTTCCGTTCAAAAGATACAATCCGTAAAAATGACACTCTGTATTCGTTCCGTTGAAAACTGCATTGAGATCATTTCGTGTGATCGCACCGCCCCATGAGATTGTTGTATCCGAAAAATAACTGTCCTGCTCCTGCTGCACCTGAGTCGTTCCAACATGATAAGCTTTGTCATTATCATTCTGTATCTTATACCTGTCAAGCCTTGCATTAGGCGCACAGTAAATTTCTGTAACAGCATTCGTAAAGCTGTGATTGTCTCCAAGCGAATAATAATCTTCAATGATCTTTATATCAGATCCTTCTTCAGCTACTATTAAATTTCTAGGTTGAATCATGACACTGTCAGCAGATGCATCTGCAATATTCAGAATATGAACCGGCTCGGAAACCTGAACACCTTTTTTCAGATAAATAAATGCGCCGTCTTTGGCAAATGCAGTATTCAGTGCCGTAAGACTGCGGTTCTTATAATCCGCATATTTTGAAAAATGCTTTTCGATGACATCATTGAAACTGATCCTTCCTTCTGAAAAACTGCCTATGAATATTTTTTCACTTCTTGTAACTATACTTGAGAGCTTCTCATTGAACTGACCATTTATAAATACAAGTAAATTCACCTTCAGACCTTCGACAAGATATTTCTCAAGATCTTTTCTTTTTAATTGTGTCTTGGCAGGTTCGAATACAGTTTTAAAATCATGCTTGAATACCGGTTTCAGATTCGTGTATTTCCATTCCTCCATTTTCTTTACCGGAAACCCAAGTTCCTCAAATGAAGCTATTGCATCCTGTCTGATCTTATGAATATTATTTTTTGATTCTCCGTTCAGATTTACTTCGAGATTATTAAAATCTTCTAAAAGCTTGATCTTTAAGTCAATGTTCTCTGTTGAAATTTTGTCCATTAAATTTATATTTTGAAAATTTTTTTACTTTGTATACGTTGATTTGCCTCTATGTCTCAAAGACTCTAAGACTCTAAGATAAACATTTTTTGCAGATTCATTGTGTCCGAAACAGATACTCTAAAATGCACTTAAAAACAAATCTCTGTTTTTATGCTCGTTCCCAAACTCTGTTTGGGAATGCACTTGTTTGCGAAACTCCGTTTCGCTAAACCGCAGCTTCTTCTTTTATCTCATCTATCTTATCATATCCAAACTCCTCAAGATGCAACGCAAGCTCTTTACCGCCCGATTTTACTATCTTACCCTGAAACATAACATGCACATAATCAGGAACAATATAATTCAAAAGTCTCTGATAGTGAGTGATCACAATGAAGGCATTATCCTTTGTTCGTAATTTATTGACTCCGTTTGCAACTATTCTCAGTGCATCTATATCAAGTCCTGAATCAGTTTCATCCAGTATTGACAACTTCGGATTGAGCATTGCAAGCTGAAAGATCTCATTACGTTTTTTCTCTCCGCCGGAGAATCCGACATTGACATAACGGCTGAGCATCTCCGGTTCGATCTCGACAAACTTTGCTTTCTCCTTTATCATCTTAAGAAAATCCACCGAGCTCATTACTTCCTCGCCTCGCGATTTCCTGATCTCATTGATAGCCGTCTTCAAAAAATTCGTATTCGATACACCCGGAATTTCAACAGGATACTGAAATGCAAGAAATATTCCTGCACGCGCTCTGTCTTCCGGTGAGAGTTCGAGAAGATCATTTCCTTCAAACAGGACCTCTCCGCTCTGAACTTCATATCCCTCGCGGCCTGTGATCACTGAAGCCAGAGTGCTTTTTCCCGAACCATTAGGTCCCATTATTGCATGAACCTCACCTGCTTTTACTTCCAGATTAAGTCCTTTTAGTATATCCTTACCGCCCTCGTCGGTTTCTACTTTTGCTTTTAAGTTTTTTATTTCTAACATTTTTTATCTACTGTTTTTTTTACCACAAAGGCACTAAGACACAAAGAAAGTCTTGTGTTTACTTTGTTAATATTAATTTATAAAATAATTCTTTTAATACCGTTTTTAATAAGTGGAACATTAAAATTTATCAGATACCCCAATCGTTTTTCAGTAAGTTTCAAATGCGTTAACAATTGTGCTTCATACACCGGATTCATTTCATTTACTGCTTTTAATTCACAAATGACTTTATCTTCAACAAAGACATCAATTCGAAAACCCTCATCAAAAGTAAGTCCGTCATACTTAATAGGAACTCGAATTTGAGATAAAACTTTTAAATTCTTTTTTCTGAGTTCGTGACAAAAACATGTTTCATATATTTTTTCTAACAATCCCGGTCCAAGTTTTACATGTACTTTATAAGCACAATCAACAATCTCTTTACCAATTCTTTCTTCTTCCTCAGAAAGTTTATCAAACTTATTCATCCTTATCCTTTCTTTCTTAGTGAACTTTGTGACTTAGTGTCTTGGTGGTAAATCAAGTTGAAACTTTATCCCACACTTCCCTCAAGTGATATCGCCAGAAGCTTCTGTGCCTCTACCGCGAACTCCATCGGAAGCTGATTAAGCACTTCCTTCGCATATCCGTTCACTATAAGCGCAACTGCATCTTCTTCAGAGATACCTCTCTGATTACAATAGAACATAATATCCTCACCTATCTTTGAAGTCGTAGCTTCGTGTTCGACGTGCGCGCTTGTATTCTTTATTTCAAAATACGGAAAAGTATGAGCACCGCATCTGTCGCCCATAAGCAAAGAATCGCATTGCGAAAAGTTACGCGCATTGTCGGCTCTCTTACTGACTTCTACAAGTCCTCTGTAACTGTTCTGACTCTTTCCCGCTGAAATACCTTTAGAGACGATACGGCTTTTTGTATTCTTTCCGAGATGAAGCATCTTCGTTCCTGTGTCAGCCTGCTGATGATTGTTAGTCAGCGCAACCGAATAAAATTCACCGATAGAATTATCGCCTTTTAATATCACACTAGGATATTTCCATGTGATAGATGAACCCGTCTCAACCTGTGTCCATGAGATCTTTGAATTATCACCAAAACAAATTCCCCTCTTCGTCACAAAATTATAAATTCCACCCTTTCCGTCCTTATCACCAGGATACCAGTTCTGTACTGTTGAATATTTTATCTCGGCATCTTTAAGAGCAATAAGTTCCACAACCGCAGCATGCAACTGATTTTCATCACGCATAGGTGCTGTGCAGCCTTCGAGATAACTTACATAACTTCCTTCATCTGCTATTATCAGAGTCCTTTCGAACTGACCGCTGTTCTCAGCATTGATCCTGAAATAAGTCGAAAGCTCCATCGGACATCTGACGCCTTTCGGTATATAAACAAACGATCCGTCCGTGAACACTGCCGAATTCAAAGCCGCAAAAAAATTATCCGACTGCGGAACGACCGAGCCGAGATATTTCATGACAAGATCCTTATGATTCTCAATAGCTTCACTCATTGAACAGAAGATTATTCCAAGTTCAGCAAGTTTTTCCTTATAAGTAGTAGCAACAGAAACACTGTCCATCACAGCATCAACTGCAACACCGGCAAGCATCATTTGTTCGACAAGCGGAATACCGAGTTTTTCATAGGTTCGCCTGATCTCAGGATCAAGTTCATCCAGACTATTTAGTTTTTTCTTTTGCTTTGGTGCGGCATAATATATTATATCCTGATAATCTATAGGCGGGTATTTTATGTTAGCCCATTTAGGTTCTTTCATATCAAGCCAGAGTTTGTATGCTTTCAGTCTCCATTCCAGCATTGATTCCGGCTCATTCTTCTTTTTGGAGATCATTTTAATGGTATCTTCGCTAAGACCTTTCGGAGCAAGATCCATTTCCACATCGGTAGTAAATCCATATTTATAATCGCCCGAAGTTACTTTTTCGAGGAGTTCGACTTCATTTCCCATAAGAATTAAGTTTTTATTAGGTATGTTTTTATTAATTAGGACTAAATTAGTCTTATTTGAATTAAAAAAAAAGGCGAAATTCAATTAACATTTAGCAATATGACTCTTTAAACTCCGTAAGAGTCCCTCGATAAAGCTGCGGAGACTCCAACGGATTTGAATATTTGATCAGTAAACTAAAGTCATATCATTTTAGCAGGATCATTCTTTTTGTTGAAATAAAATTTCCTGATCCGCCTGTACTGGATAGTATATAAAAATAAATTCCGCTTGAAAGTTCTGCGCCGTTGAATTTGACTGAATAATAACCTGCCGGTTTAATTTCATTAATCAGTGTAACAACTTCCTTTCCAGAAGCATCATATACTTTCAAAGAAACAAATCCCAATTCCGAAATCCCAAATTCCAAATTCGTTGAAGGGTTAAACGGATTCGGATAGTTCTGTGATAATTCAAATTTTGAAGGTATACCGATCTGAACATTTTCATTCAAATAAAAATATTCAAAATTTCCATTGTAATCGATCTGTTTAAGTCTGTATTTATAGATCCCTGAATTTAAATTTTTATCATTGAACTCATAATCAGACAAAGAAGAAGTAGTGCCTTTTCCGGGCATTATTCCTGTGAGATGCCAGTCAGAGTTATTTCCATTTACCGTTAATGCTCTTTCTATTTCGAAACCTGAATTGTTGGTTTCCGAGCTCGTCTGCCATTTTAAAGTTACATCATTTCCATAAACAATTGAATTAAATGAAGAAAGTTCAACGGGAAGCACCATGTCAAAATTCAGATAACACCAGGGCGGTCCATAATTCAAAATATAAAAACCTATGCTTCCGGTAAAAGGACCCGAAATAGTCCAGTTAAAAGTGCTTTGAACGTGCTGAATACCGCTTACCGAGGGGAAAGTAGCACCTTGCGGTAAGGAATCACAATGAAGATAAAGATCATCCACTATATCACCAAATGCATAAACTACAAAAGTAAGTGTACCTCCTATAGGTAAAACACTCAGACCTCCGCAGCTCAGTGTAAAAGTTGTTGTATCTGTTCCTTTTATATAAGTAGCCGGACCAAAGCCAATTCCTATTGCTGAAGAGTTCCTTGGAACACTCATTAATAAAAAGACTACAAGTAAAAGACCAGTTGAAAAAAATGAATTTTTAGAATTGAGTTTCATAAATTTCCTTTCGAATTAATTTTTGATTTATTTTTAAAAAGAATTTAGAATTGCTGGTATTTTATAATTTCTTCCAAAAGAGTAGTAATACTAAAGATTAAATAGTATTAAAATTTGCAGGAGATACAATAAAACCTGAATTGTAAAATTCTTTCATTTTTGTTTTCGTATGCAAAATTAGTCAGTAACTAATCGTCATTCAAGTTATATAAATTTTGAAAAAACCATATCTATTAACCTTAAACGTTTTATAATTTGTTCAAAAATATTTCTATCAAATTTCTGAATTCTATTAACTATATTCAATTCATACAAAAACCTAAAAGAATTGTTATGAGTACAGAATTAATGGATGCCGGAAAGAAGAACCTACAGGTTTCTTCGATGGCAGAGACTCTTATCGGGTCTGAGATCATTCAGCTTGCTTGGCAGATCAACGATAAGATTTCAAAAGGTCAGAACATTCTAAACCTTACAATAGGTGATTTCAATCCGAATATATTTCCAATTCCCGATGAACTTACCGAAGAAATTAAAAAAGCTTACGATGATCATCAGACAAATTACCCTCCTGCTGAAGGTACACTTGGTCTAAGAAAAGCTGTTTCTGATTATATAAAAGAAAATGGTAATCTTGAGTACGGTACTGACGAGATACTGGTCTCAAGCGGTGCAAGACCTATAATATTTGCTATATACAATACTATAGTTGATCTCGATGATGTTGTGATCTTCCCGGTACCGTCATGGAACAACAATCACTATTGCCATCTCACCCGCTCAAGAGTCATTACAATTGAAACAACTCCGGAAAACAATTTCATGCCGACTGCAGAAGAGCTCGAACCTCATGTGAAAGATGCTACATTGATTTCATTATGCTCTCCTCTTAATCCGACAGGAACATGTTTTTCAGAAATTGAAATTCAAAAGATTTGCGATCTGGTAATAAATGAAAACAACCGTAGAGGTGATGATCAGAAACCACTTTATGTTTTATTTGATCAGATATACTGGCAACTGACTTTAGGAGATACAAAACATTATAACCCTGTTGTGATCAATCCTGAAATGAAGGATTATACGATCTTTGTCGACGGTATCAGTAAAGCATTTGCTGCAACCGGTGTAAGGGTCGGATGGGGATACGGACCAAAACGAATTATCGGCAAAATGAAATCCATCACTTCTCATATGGGTGCCTGGGCTCCAAAAGCTGAGCAAGTAGCAGTTTCAAAATTTCTCATGAATGACAGCGCTGTCAGAACATTTCTTGATAAATTCAAAGGTGAGATCTTTGACAGAGTGAACGTTTTTTATAAAAAGTTCAAAGAGCTGAAAAATGACGGATACAATGTAGATGTAATAGCTCCTCAGGCTTCAATTTTCTTAACCCTGAAAATAGATCTGACAGGATGGAGAAAGGAAGACGGAACCGTTATAGAAACAACCAAAGATATTACGAACTTTCTTATAGAAGAAGCGCAGATCGCATTAGTGCCTTTTTCATCATTCGGAGCTTCACCTGATTCCAAATGGTTCAGAGTAGCTGTAGGAACATGCACTGTAAAAGAGATAGAAACAATGATGGAAAATTTCAAAACCACTCTTTCCAAACTTACTAAAATTGATTAGGAAATTGGTTTCCGCCACGAAGGATGGTTGATTGGTTAATTGGTTGATTGGTTGATTGGTTGATTGGTTTCCGCCACTGCGGAGGGTAAATTGATTTGCATAAGTTCAGATTATTTTTCAATTTTATAAGCTGATCAATTCAGGATTAAAATTCTTTCATTAAAAACTATAAATGTTATTTCAATAAAATTTGAATAATCAGATCGAACTGCTGAAATGGATGCTTGAAGATGTCCGGAAAGTCACACTCAAAGGAGTTGATTTTTTATCCAAAGAGCAGCTATATGATTCTCCTGCTCAAAATGAATACCCTATCGGATCTTACCTGATGCATCTTGCCGAATGTGACATTTTCTGGCTGGAAGTTTTATCAGGAATTGAGCAGCCTGAAAAACTGAAAAAACGCTGTTACTATAATTCATGGTACGATCCTTCTGATCCTCCTTTGTACCCTGATTCGCCTTTTGAATTTTCAGTTTATAAAAGCGTAATTGATGATGCAAGAAAAAACTTTATAGATTATGTTTCCGGGATGGAAGACTCTCAGCTTGAAGAAGAGGTTTCAATTAAAGGAGATAAAAGCGGAAGAAAAATGAAAAAAAAGTGGATCATATACCATATACTTGAGCACGAAGCACATCACAGAGGTCAGATGTTTATGCTTATTAGACAAGCAGGTTGGGAAAAGAAACAATCCTGAATCAAGATCAGTTAATTACAAACAATAAAGTTATTAGCAAAAGTAAAAATTATTTAATACTTCAGAAATATATTCCGGAAGAGTCTATCAGTTTTGCTTTGAACTGGATAGATGAATACAAATTTAATTTTAAGATCACAAGATCAAGGAATACAAAACTCGGCGATTTTACACCGGCACACTCTGGGAAACCTCATAAAATAACTGTAAATCACGATCTTAATAAGTATGCGTTTCTTATTACACTGACTCATGAAGTTGCCCACCTTATTGCATTTAATAAATACCGGAATAAAATAATGCCGCATGGCAGAGAATGGAAAGAAGAATTCAGATCATTACTTGTTCCTTTTATTTCGATGAATATCTTTCCTGACGATATTGTCCATTCTCTGAAATACTACTCACAAAATCCAAAAGCTTCAAGCTGCACTGATATCCATCTTATCAAAGCTTTAAAAAAATATGATAACGAAAGTGAGTTTATTCATCTGGAGGATATTCCCGTTAAGAGTATATTCAGATTGCGTAACGGAATGGAGTTTCTGAAAGGTGAAAGGATCAGAAAAAGATATAAATGCACCGAAGTCAAAACAGGACAGGAATATCTTGTTAGTCCCGTTGCTGAAGTTATCCAGACAACATTGTTTTGAGTAAAAGTATGTCAGGGAGTTAATTCAAACTACGAATGGACAATATCAGGAAAAATTCCTTTTTCAGATTCAGTTGCATTATTAGTTTTGCAATTCTTGTAATCATTGCATTTCTTTTGCCTGAAGGATTCACGGAATTCAGAAATACTGATAAGATGGCTCCATTCTGGTATATGGTCACACAATCGGGTGGTATATACGGAGCATCTTCAATTATTATATTTCTGTTCATTTTTCTAATGAGTCATTTCCGGAAAAAACCAAATTCAGGAAAAAACATTTTTGTTTTTATGTTAACTGTTATTCTTGTTCAGGGAGCTATTTCATTATCTACTTTATTTATTTTCAAGGAACTCTTCCGCGAGCCGAGACCTTCTCAATTGTATTTTATAGAAAAAGGAGTAATAGAAAACAGAGGAAAGGAATTTTATGCCATGCCTATGGAAGAAAAAAGTTTATATCTTAGAGAAAGGGTTGATGAAGACAAAAACAATTTTCTTGACGTCTATCCACCGATACTTGACAGCTGGATCTATGAAACAGGTTTCTCATTTCCTTCAGGACATTCGCAGACAGGTTTTTTCCTCGGGACAATTTTAGCTTTTGTTTTATACAAAACGAATCCGAAAAAATACTATTTCTTCTTTCCACTCATTTGGGCTGTCCTGCTATCTCTCTCGAGAGTTTTGATAGGTGTTCACTATCCGCTTGATGTAACTGCCGGAGCTTTTATGAGTCTGATTATAGCTTTATATATAGTGTCATTGAAAAAATTTAATATTATTTTTGAATAAATTTTTACAGCATAATAAAATGGGTGAAAATAAAGAATACATTTTAGGGACTAACCAAACCGAACTGGAAAGACTGGGCTTTCAGCATAAGGTATGGAAAAAAATTACAGACAGCTTCTTTGACAGAATAAATATTCAGAAAGGCTGGAAGTGTCTTGATGTAGGCGCAGGTCCGGGGTTTGTTTCTATGGAATTGATTGACAAAGTTGGTGAAGGAGGTGAAGTAACTGCTCTTGAACCATCCGAACTTTTTCTGAACAATTTTAAAGAGCATTGCTCAAAGAAAGATATAAAGAATGTTAATTTTATCCACGGTAATCTTGAAGAGACTGATTTAGAAAATGATCATTATGATTTGATCTTTCTTAGATGGGTAATTGACTTTGTTCCTGAACCTGAGAAATTTCTTCTTAAACTTTTATCTGCATTAAAAAAAGGCGGTGTAATTGCAATCGAGGATTATAACTATGAAGGAATTGCGTTATTCCCAAAAGGAGGAGCATTTGACAATATAACTGAAACCGTCAGGAATTACTGGAGAGCAGGCGGAGGTGATCCTTATTTCATTTCAAAGATACCGCTGATATTCAAAAGCAATAATATCGAATTGCTTGATTTTTCTCCTCAGAGTCTGGCAGGCGATACTGACAGTGACATTTATGAATGGGCAAACAGATTTTTCAGCGTGCATCTTCAGATAATGGCTGACTTGAAAGTTATATCTCAAAAAGAATCGGATGAAATGCTGGCTGACTGGAATGTGCATAAATCAGATCCTTCAACTGTATTTTTTTCACCTATTATGGTTGATGTCACAGGAAGAAAAAAATGATTCTCTCTATATCAAACCTTTTGCTTTGAGTATCATATCCACTACTTCCCTGACTGCGCCTTCTCCGCCATTTTTTTTACATACATAATCAACATGCTTTTTAACTTCATCTATCCCGCTTTTCGGACAACACGAAAATCCTACTTTTCTCAGTAAAGGTAGATCAAATTCATCATCTCCGATGTAAGCAAAATTTTCAGCTTTTAAATTATACTTTAATTTTAATTCTTCAAAAGGGATTAACTTGTCATCTATGTTTTCATAAATGTGATGGATCTTTAATTTTTTAGTTCTCATCCTGTTCACTTTTGAACTCATGCCGCTGATGATGGCAAACTTAAGTCCGAGTTCTCTTCCCCTTACAATTCCAAATCCGTCATGCGTATGAAAGATCTTTGTATCCTGCCCGTTACTCGAATATATAATATGTCCCGTAGTCAGACACCCGTCAAGATCCATCAACATTACTTCGATCTTCGCAAGATCCTTTTTTGTTTTCTTATTCAATTATTATTATTTTACTTTTTAAAATCATTTATAAATAACTCCAAACACTCCACTCACTCCACTCACTCCAAACACTCCACTCACTCCACTCACTCCACTCATTCCACTCATTCCACTCACTCCACTCACTCCACTCATTCCACTCACTCCACTCACTCTAAACACTCCAAACACTCCAAACACTCTATACACTCTATACACTCTATACACTCTATTCACTCTATTCTCCACCGCGGCGGACTATTCACTTAAAAGCACTTACACAAATGTCATTCATAAAACATCCTTCGCAGTCAGGCTTTTTTGCTTTGCAGATCTGTCTTCCGAGTTCACCTATTCTCATAGAAAAATGAAACTGCTCGTTATCCGGGATTATCCCTTTCAATTCAATTTCTATCTTTTCCGGATTTTCATTTTCTATCAGACCAAGCCGTGTTGCTACTCTTTTCAAATGTGTATCAACTATGATCACATCATTTTTCCCAAAACAATTTCCCATTACCACGCTTGCAGATTTTCTTCCAACACCGGCAAGTGAAGTGAGTTCATCCATAGTTTGCGGTATTTGACCATTATACTTGTCCACAACCGTTTTGCAGATAGATAAAACAGCTTTGGCTTTATTATTAAAAAAATTTATGGATTTTATATTTTCCCTGAAGTTATCTTCACCGTCCTTTATAATATTCTTCGGAGATTTATATTTTATTTTATACAATGGAACCATTACCATATTAACACGGATATCCGTGCATTGTGCGGCGAGGACAGTCGATACTATAAGTTCAAATGGGGAATTAAAATCGAGATGACACTTTGCATCCGGATATTCTTTTGCAAGACGTTTTATGATCTCACCCGAAAGTTTCTTTTTGTCTGATTTTTTCATTATAAAATTTCCAGGGAACCTACCTGCAGCAAGCAGCGGTGTACCTTATTTAAAATAGTTTAAGCCGGTCTGATTAATACAACTGCTTATATTCTTTAACTCTGCTTTCCTCTTTAACATAATTGAAAATAGTTTTTTCTTAACCAAATTTACTGGCAGTATTTGTAAAATAACCATCCCTCCGGAATTCTTCAGTCCACAATTGTTTTTTCTTCCGGTTGCAAATTGAATATCTCCCGGGTAATGATGCTTTTTATTGATCTTACTATTTTTGTTACACTTTTTGTTGGAACAGACAGAACTAAAAAATGCAAGTACTCATTATCCGTACTTATTTATAAAAAATATATCCTGTAAAGATTTGATTTTTCAAGACATATTTTTTTAAACTTAAATCAACTGCCTCTGCAAACACAATTTTAGGATACTTTGAATAATATACAATATGATGCTAAAATAATGAAGCAATATGTAATTCTGAATGTATAGATTTTTGACATCTGCAAATATAAGAAAAATTTACAACGCAAGCGGCAGAGAATTAAACCCTAAGAGATTAAAATATTTAAATAATTAATAAATTAAAAGTGAAGGGTTAATTTAACTTCATGTTCAGTCAATTGAATTATCAATTTCCTCTTGTAAAAAAATGAATAACCTCGCTGCAAGCAGCGAGGTATCTTAGTAGTATCCAAAATAAATTTAATTTATTTAAATTTGCTTATCACAATAATATATTGATTTCATAAAAATTTATTATGAAATAACCCGCCTGTGATAAATTGCCGAAAGAAATTCTGAGTATTGGCGAACAGCAAAAATTTCCTGTCTGAGCCGACCGTCGGTGCTTTTCCTACG
>JAGQWH010000087.1 GCA_020437545.1 Ignavibacteriota bacterium | reverse complement strand
TAATTGTTTTTGTAAGACTTATTATATCCTGATTGTTACAGATTTGTTTCATGTTTAACAAGCTAAACTTAAAGAAGTTTCAACAGGTTTTCAATGCTTAAAGAGACTATGATTTGGAATGGTTTGGAATGATTAATATGAGATTTTCTGAAGATATCAGATAAATCGCTTACTTATTCGCTTCATCAGATTTGAGTCAAAGTATTTACAAGATTATGATATAAAAAAAATCCTGAGTATTATCACAAATCTCATTTTTATGCGTACAAATGATCATAAATTGCTTCTTTACTTTTTTTAAATCAAAAGATAATTAAATTTAGCAAAGTAATAACTGCTACCATCTAAACCATTTCAGTTTGAACGGCATCTAATTAATGAATACAAAATCATGAGCTCATCATCAGTTTCACTTAATCTTGTAATGCGGAATCCGGACGAGGATTATAAACTTGTCGAACAGTCAATAGCCGGTAACCGTGATTCTTTCAGGGATCTTTTTATGAAAAATGTTGACCGTGTTCACTCTCTCTGCCTCAGAATATCTGCAGATATTCACCTGGCTGAGGATCTGACACAGGAAGTCTTCATAAAAGCATGGGAAAAACTGGATACATTCAAATTCGAATGTAAATTCTCAACATGGCTGCACAGCATTGCCGTAAATCTGTTCTTAACTCATGTAAGATCTGATAAAAGATATTCGGAAAAACTCGGCGGATATAAATCTGAATTGAATCCGGAAGAGAAAAAACCGACTGAAGATCTGAAGATCGATCTTCAGAAAGCGATTGATAAACTCCCGGAACAGGCAAAAGCGGTTCTTATCCTTCATGACATTGAAGGATACAAGCACAATGAGATCTCAGAAATGATGAGTATTCAAACAGGAACTTCAAAAGCCCATCTTCACAGGGCAAGAAGAATTTTAAGAGAGGAGCTTTCAAAATGAATACTGAAAACAATAAAGAAAACAACAAAGAAAAACCCGAAATAAGAAATTTCTGCAATGAAACAGAACTATTCATTGATGATTTTCTTGACGGAATGATCTCAGTAAAAGATCAGGAAAAAATGGAGGCGCATATTGCTAAATGTGAATTCTGTAAAAAATACATGGATGATTCTGTAGAACTAACAAAAAAGATAAGCGCTTTGGGTTCTGCTCCGGTTAATCTTTCATCAAACAAAAAAGATGAACTCTGGAAACAAGTTGAAGCCGGAACGGATTTCAATAAATTCACAAACAGGAATTCTGTCAAAACCAAAAAGACGTCAGAGGAAGATAACTTTTTAGTAAATTTTATTTCTAAGTATAAATATTACGTTTCAGGTTTAGCTGCATTAATTGTAGTAGGAGTTATAATTTTCGGAGTGAAAAACATGCAGACCTCCAGCGACCGTCTGGCTCAGCAAAATACCTTCGGTCTTGCAAGTTACTGGAAAGTCTCAAATCTTGAAGGAAATTCAATGATAGGTGACGTATCCATGACCGGAAATGACAGCATAAAGGAAGGTCAGTGGATACAGACTGATGCTATTTCGAGAGCTGAACTGATGGTTGCAAATTTAGGTAAAGTGATCATAGAACCTAATTCGAGAATTGTATTCGTAAAAAACGCCGAAGGAAACAACAGGATTCAGGTTGAATACGGAACTATACAAACTACCATGAATCCTAACTCAAAATCATTCTTTGTGGAAATGCCATCGGCTGTTGCTACTGATAACGGCGGATCTTATACTATCACGGTAGATTCTACCGGTGACGGTCTGGTATTTGTAAAATCCGGAAAAGTAGAAGTAGAATCTCCGAACCGCGAAGCCGTTATACCGGCCGGAAGCATTGTTCTGACAAAGAAAAATTACGGGGTCGGAACTCCTTTCAACGAAAACTCTTCTCCTCAATTTAAAAATGCTCTTTTCAATTTTGATTTCGGAAAATGCAATGATGCTTGTGTAAACACGCTGTTAAACAATGCCAAGATGTCGGATGCTGTGACACTGGTTAACCTTATGCCGAATGTTCAGGGAGTTGATAAAGAAAAGGTTTATACTAAACTTGTCAACTTTGTACCTCCTCCGAATCCTGTTCACGGTGACAGTATATATTTCATGGATGAAAAGAAACTAAACGAATGGATAGATAAGATTCAGGTAGAAGTTCAGGTAAATGTTGAGAAAAGCATGAAGGAAGTTGAAAAGAGTCTGGAAAATCTGAAAGAACTTGAAACCATGACACCCGAAAATATTGAACAACTTAAAAATTTTGCTAAAGACTGGAAATTTCAGATTCATACATCTCCGAAAGGTGCTTATGTCTGGGAAAGCGATACCGTGGAATTTAATGAGGAAGAATTTAGGCAGGATATGGAAGAGATGAAGCAGGAACTGAAAGAAAACAGTTTCAACAAAGAGCAATTGAAAATTGACATGCAGAATCTTAAGGAAGATCTGAAGGAAATGCAGATCGAACTAAAAGAAAATCTCAACCTGAATAATGAAGAACTTAAAAATGAACTTAAGAAAGCAAATGAGGAGATAAAAAAAGCAATGGAAAATGAAAATTTTCAGATTCTAATTGACTCTGCAATATCATCTGAAAAACATAAAATAAAAGTTCAGGTGAAAAATAATCAGGAATCTGATGAAGAGCAGGATGAAAATATTATTGAGAATGAGAATGAGAATGAGAATGACAACGACAGTGAAATTAATAATAATGCCCCGGATAATTAAATTCTGATAAAATTCAGTTCCGAATATCCGGTAAAAATTCAATACAGCAGGATCTTAACCCGGCTTATTTAAATAATTAATATATTTACATAAGCCGGGTTTTCATTTTCAGATTAAAACATTAAAGATTTTACAGGTATTGCCTGTTTAAAAAATGAGTGTTTATACTTACATAAAATAATAGTTTACACTTATATACTTCCGGAATTATTTCAGTTAAGTTTGTACAACCCAAATTTATATTAAATTTCTTTTTAAAGGAAGAAGCGACCCGGAGATGCTGCCTTAAGTTTCTTCGGGTTTTTTTGTTTATTCCAAATCCATATATACAGTAGTCATTCAAAGAAAATTTACATTTATTTTATATTACAACAAAAAAATAATTATACGGCAATATATAAATTTTAAGGCAACTGTTAAAATATTTAAGTAAAATTCTGAAATTGTAAAACTAAACTATATTATTTAAATTAGGCTCATTCTTTACAGAAATTTTAATCTTAAAAAATGTTTGAGTTCTCTCATTATATAAAGATATTTATAGCGTTGCTGGCACTTGTAAATCCATTTGAAGCGCTTCCTTTTTTTCTTTCCGGAACCAAAAGTCTTACGAAACAGCAAAAAGTATATGTTGCAAAAAAAACCTTCATATCTGTATTTATCATACTTGTGTTCTCACAATACTTAGGAAAATATTTGCTTGAAATGTTCGGGATAAGCACCGAATCATTTTCCATTGCAGGCGGGATCATTATATTTCTTATTGCTCTTAATATGGTTATTGGGGGTTCCGATACAAGTGAAAACAGTGTTCCGAATAAGTCCGGCAACAATGATTTTGCAGCCATAGCGATTGTTCCCCTTGCTACTCCTCTGCTTGCAGGACCCGGACCAATTAGCAGTATAATTGTCTATGGCAGCTCCAGTACAGGATGGGAGTATGATATAATAATATCTGCCATAGTTTTTCTTATTTCTTTTGTAGTTTTTCTAGTTTTAAATATGGCTTCAAGAATGGAAAAAATACTCACACCAAGTCGCGTGCAAATAATTACAAAAATTTCAGGATTATTTGTGGCAGCTATTGCTGTTGAAATTATTATAAAAGCAGTAAGCAGTCTGTTAAAAATTAATTAAAACAAAATATTTCATTCCTTAGAATATCTGTTTGTTCATTTATTTAATTCCTCCAGTTTCAAAATATTTTCAAGCACTTCTTTGTATGGATCCGGAGTTATCTTAATATCCCCTGTAAAAGGATGATCAAGATTTAGGATCAGAACAATAATTACCGCATTGGTCAGTGCAAACAGTGAAGTCATTATTGCCTGCACTTTGGCATTTCGAGTACCGAAAAACAATGAAAATCCAACGGATGTAAGAGCTCCTATCAGAATAACAGTCCATATCGCAACAGGTATATGATTCTCCCCGCTTAATATCCTGAGTCTTCTGTATTCCGTAATTTCATCAAGCCTCGAAACAGATTCAGAATAAAATATCTTTTCCTTCTTAGTATCGAGCGAATCCATATTGACATATACTTTCCAAAGTTCCAGCAGAATTTGTCTGGTTTCCGGGTTTCTTTTATCTTCATCCATTAGAGGCCAGTCATCATCAATTACTTTTCGCAGATAAAGTATTACATTTTCTCTTATCTCGGTTCTGTATTGCGGGGGAAGTCCGTCAACATTCAGATAAAGATCAAGCATCAGATTAGCTTCTTTATCACATATCTCCTGCGCAGAATTGTATTCCTGCCAGGAGGCATAGACCACGAATGCTATCAGAACAGCATATATCAGACCGAGTGCATTAAAAAGAAATCCTCCTACTTCATGATTTTCCTTGAATGATTCCCAGTCAACTTTTTTCCTTATAAAAAATAAAGCTATAAATGAAAGAGAAGAGCTTATAATTATAGCAGCTAAGATCATTATAAATGTAGGAAGGTGTAAAAAACTCTGTAACATATTAAATTTTTAAATTGAATTTATACTAATATTTATTCCGGGTTTTCAATAAATTTTACTATGTCCCTGAAAGCATCAGGCTGTATTTTCACATCTCCGGAAAATGGATTATCAAGATTCAAAATAAGCAGAATTATAAGAATATTTGTAATCACGAATAATGAGGTCATTGCCGCCTGAAGAAGGAAACTCTTCGTACCGAAAAACAGAGAAAATCCAATAGAGGTCAATGCGCCGACCAGCAGAACTGTCCACATCATTGCAGGTATAAGCTCCTGACTGCTTAATATTCTTAATCTTCTGTAATCTGTAAGATCATTAAGTCTGTAAAGTGATTCCTGTAATAAAATATATTGCTTTTCATCCATTTGTTCATCCATGCTTTCGTATATTTTCCATATCTTAAGAAGTCTTTCCCCTGATGAAGGATTTTCCATTCCCTGATCCAAAAGCGGCCAGTCATTATTTTTTACATCCTCAATATATGCAAGTATTTCAGATTTTAACACAGGCTGATATTCTTCGGGAAGTCCCTTACTTAACAGATATAAACCCTGAAGCATATTAGCTTCCATTTCAAAGTTTTCAAGAGAATCGTTGTATTCCTCCCATGTAGCAAAAACTACGAAAGCAATGAGTGCTGCATATATAAGTCCAAGCGCATTAAAAAGGAATCCCCCTACTTCATGATTCTCTTTGAATGATTCCCAGTCAAAATGTCTTCGTATCAGCATTAAAGCTAAAAAAGAAAATCCTGTTCCGATAATGACCGTTATTAAAAAGACTAGAAAAACAGGTAATTCAAGAAAACTGTTTAACATAAATTATTTGCTGTTTTAATTTTTTAATTTTAATTCAATAATCCTTTTCTTTTCAGCTTTGGAAATAAACGCAACTGCTATAAGAATAAATATCAAAGAAAACCAGTCTTCCTCTCCCGGAAATCTTCCGCCGAAAAAATAAAAACTTATCAGAGTAGCAGCCGTCCCTGCAACAAGTGAAGTCAGACGGTTTACAAGACCCGCAAAAGTAGCAGTTCTGCCCTTAAACATAAATATAAATACAGAGAAAAAAGCAACTGCTCCAAATGCCGTTCCTGCCAGTACTGCCATGTTCCATGAAGGCGATGGCTCTTTGAAAGCGTTAATAAATTCAAGGATCTGAGGAAAGTCCCATCCGAATAACCTCCGGGAATTGTATATGATTATACCTGCTGTCAGCATTGTCAGTGTTGCAGCGATCTGTTCTATCGCAAAAAAACCTTTATTGTCCTGCTTTATACCTTTGCCTCTTGTATTCTTGTAATAGTTCATAATATAGATCCTTATAAAATATGCGGTTATGTAGCATATTAAAATCACCACTGCGGCAGTATTGTATATAAAATCAAATCCGCTTTCCTTTCCGAAAAAAATATTAATACCAACCGCTATCAGTGCGAATACAACGGCAATATTTTCTTCCCAGTAAACTTTCTTTTTCAAAATTCCTTTACTGATCTGAATGGCATCAACTACCCTGCTGACAATGATGATGCTTCCTCTCATTATTACCATTGCTACCATTACAGATATAGGAAGTGAATACATCAATGTAGTAGTCGGTATCACTACGGCAGTGCAAATTCCCGACGGAATAATGTAGAGATATTCTTCGGGAATTTTCATTCCGAGGAAACTGATTTCCCTGTTTGACTGGAATTTATACCACTTTAAAAGGAACACTACAAACAAAGCGATCAGATTTCCGCCGATCGTACTATACACCAGATAATACATATCCGGCATACCCGATCCTAAAAAATATTTAACACTTACACCCGTTATTACATAAAAAATAAAATAACCGATACACAATTGAATCAGACGTCCGGTACTTCCCTCTTCAGTTCTAAGCATATAAATAATAAATAATTTGTGAAATATTGTACATATTAGTTAACATATGAAGCATATTAAAGCCACATAAAGTAACAGCCCTGTACTGCTAACCATAATATGATATCTCCCGCCCTTTATTCCTAAAGGCAGAATCAGCATAGTAAGAAGAGACAGACTGCAAATTATAACATTGAGCAGAGCTAAATTTTCGATAATTAATATTAAAATCAAAATTATGATGATCGCTGCAAATATTATCTGATGAAGTTTCTTAGGAAGGGATATTTTTTTAAAATATAAAAGTATTCCGGTAATATAATTTATCACATAAAATAATAACCCTGTAAAAATAAGAATGCTGATATCAGAATTAATTTAATTAATTTTTATTTTTTATTTGCTGCCGAAAGTTTTTCCAAACTGATCTTTAAATGCCAGCTCGCTGACACTTTTTCTCTGTGAAGATTTCCAGTCTATAGAAGGACGTTTCATATCCGGATCGGTATAACCCATTCTGAATATTGCCATCATTTCATATTCTTCAGGTACTTTCAGCATATCAGAGATTGCTTTCCAGTTTTCAGGAATCTCGCCGGGAGTCGAGATGAACTGCATTCCCATCCCGATAGCTGTTGTGCAAAGCCATAATGTCTGTATTACAGCACCCATGGATATTACTGAATAAAATCCTGAAAGTTCTTCCTTTTTATATTCATCTTTTGTGAGAAGAATTGTAAAGATAAGAGGCGAAGTTGCAACAAGTTTTTCTTCGTCATTGCCGAGTATCCTCGAAACTTTGAATTTTGATATGATCTTACCGCCTGCTTCGGAGAAAATGCTTTTGGCAAAAGGTTTTAGAAATACCGGAAGATGATCTATATGGATACCGTCTTTTGTTTTCTCCATCTCTTCTTCGCTGAATCGGAAATATTTCCTGTACTGTTTCCAGAATCTTCCGTCGTCCATAAGAGTGACCATTGAATCTCCGGCTATCTTTGCAATACTCTTTATGATCTTCTGATCTTCGGTAAGTATGAATCTCCAGGGCTGGGAATTGAAATGACTCGGAGAGTGCGAAGCCATTTTTACCAGCAGCTCTTTGTGTTCATCCGAGACCTTCTTATCGGCAAAAGCAGTGTTAGTCGTTCGTCGGTTTTTTATGGCTTCGAATAGATCCATTCTGTCAGTTAGTAGTTAATAGTTAGTAGTTAGTAGTTAGTAGTTAGTAGATATATACAAATCATATTTATATCCTTTTCAGAATTATTTTTATTAAATAATGAAGCATACTTTTTTTAAAATCATCATTTGTTTTATTAAGAATTTTTCTCGTTAAAGATTTCCAATTATTCTTACTTATTTAAAAATATCTGTCATTCATAAGTAAGATCTGAAGGTGTAATAAAGTCTGTAGTATTTACTCAATAAGCTCTTCTATGTGCACTATATGCCTATGTGGTTAAAAACTAAATGGTCATCGGCCGAAGTCGTCCGAGATTCTTCTTATGTCATCTTCATCAGAAGGGTTCTCAGGAAATCTGTGCACCCAAATCTCTGCTACAATTCCCCAGTCATCCATTCCCACAAGCCTGTGTCTGGTGCCGAGTTCCATTTCGATAATGTCATCATCATTATACACTTCCATCTCATCCGGTTGTTCATCGGTCGGACTTGTGAAAATACCTACAGGTCCTCTCACAATTCTCCAGAGCTCTGACCTTCGTTCATGTGACTGCCATGATAGTTTCTTTCCGGGTTCGACAACAAGTATCTTAGGACTGACATTTAGTTTTGTTATATCAAACGGCAATTCAATCCCCGAAAAATAAATCTCCAGAAATCCATTAAGACTTTCATTTGCAATCTTAAAAAACCCGCCCCATGGTCTTTCAAAATCTTCACCTGCTGTTGATAAACTTTTTATTTCTAATTCTTTTTTGATCTGAATATGAATCTGTTCTTTTGAAAGCATATGTTTTTAATTTATTTATAATAATTTTAAAACTTTATCAGCAATTGTTTCTCCAATAGATAATGAAGATGTTGCTCCCGGAGAAGGCGCATTACATACATTTATGAAGTTTCCTTTTTCCTGAAACAAAAAATCATCTATGAGACTGCCGTCGGATCTGCATGCCTGAGCTCTGACTCCCGAACCTCCTTTTACAAGGTCGCTCTCTTTGATCTCAGGTACAAGTTTCTGAAGTGATCTTACAAATTCTTTTTTTGATATCGAACGATAGATCTCATAAAACCCTGTCTTCCAGTATTTCTTTGCAATTTTATGAAAGCCCTTAAAGCCAAGTGTCGAAAATAACTCTTTAATATTCAGATCGGTTTTTTTATAACCTTCTTTTTTAAAAGCAAGGACAGCATTCGGTCCGGCTTCAACTATTCCGTCCATTCTTCTTGTAAAATGAACTCCGAGAAACGGAAACTCCGGATCCGGTACAGGATAGATAAGATTTTTTATTAAATGTTTTGCTCTGTCGTTTAACTGATAATATTCTCCCCTGAAAGGAATAATTCTGAAATCAATATCACTGCCTTCGCTTACCATTGATGCTATTTTATCTGAATATAAACCGGCGCAGGAAACAATTGCTTTAGCGCTGTATTTATCTGAAGATGTAATTAATTCAGAAGATCCATTTGAAATTTTAATATCTTTAACTTCTTCATTAAACCTTATCTCTCCACCTTTGCTAATTATTATCTCAGCGAGTTTTTGCGAAACGATCCTATAATCTAATATCCCGGTCTGCGGGATTTGTATCCCGGTAATCCCGGTTACATGCGGTTCATAATTTTTAAGTTCTTCTGAAGTAAGCGTTTTCATCCCTGTCAGTCCATTTTCTATTCCTCTTTTATAAAGAACATCCAGTGCAGAAAGCTCTTTCTCCTCTGTTGCAACTATAATTTTTCCGCACAATTCATATTCAATATCATTCTCATCACAAAAATCCAGAAGCATTTTATAACCCTTGATACAGTTGAGTGCCTTCAGACTTCCCGGTTTATAATATATCCCGGAATGAATGACACCGCTGTTATGTCCTGTCTGGTGCTTTGATACGCCACCTTCCTTCTCAATCAGAATGATCTTCAGTTTAGGGGATTTTTCAATGAGTTTAAAGGCTGCAGCCAGACCAAGTATACCTGCACCAATGATTATTACATCCTTATTTGGCATTTTTCCAAGGTTTTAAAATACTAAACTTCACAATAAATTTACAGATAAGAGGGTGTTATTTTCATATAAAAAAACCGCCGTGATATATCCAAGGCGGTTATAAATTCAGGGTATTTTTAAATAATAAATCTCAGCCCATCACTTCATTTAAATCCGGAAGTTTACCAAATCTTTTCAGGGTTTCGATATGAGAAGACAAAGCTTCTCTGAAAGTACCGTTTTCAAGATATGGTATTCCGTATTCCTCTGCAGTGGATTTTACAATATGAGCAATATCAGGATAATGAACATGGCATATCCTTGGAAACAGGTGATGCTCGACCTGATAATTCAGTCCGCCAAGATACCATGACAGAATTTTATTGTTTCTTGAAAAATTACATGTTGTATTCAACTGATGAATTGCCCAGCTGTTCTCAATAGTGCCTTGTTCATCAGGGAGCGGATGTGTAGTGCCTTCAACTGTATGAGCAAGCTGAAATATCGTTGATACAATTAAGCTTGCAAAAAAATGCATCACAAAGAACCCCAGAAATACTTCCCAGACAGGCAGATTGAATAGAAAAATAGGGATCCCCAGAAAAATTGCAAAATAAAACAATTTGACCATTGTGATCTTTAAAAGCGTTACGATGGTATAATGCTTGGATTGAGCAGCGACGCCATTGTTTTTATACTGAAAAAACTGAATAAAATCTTTCAGGAATGCCCAGTACAAAGTCAGAAAGCCATACAGACCAAATGCGAAAACATACTGTCTTTTATGAAATGGTTTTACTTCAGAATGAGGTGAAAATCTCAGAACGACTCTGTCGTTTATGTCTTCATCCATATTAACAATGTTAGTATAAGTATGGTGAAGAATATTGTGCTGCATTTTCCAGTTATCTACATAGCCTCCGATAAGGTTCAGTGACTGACCTACAATATAGTTAATGCTTTTATTACTGGAATAAGCTCCGTGATTGGCATCATGCATTACGCTCATGCCAATTCCGGCAAGTCCGAGTCCCATGACCAGCCATAGAATAATACTAAGCCAGAGAGGAGGTTGAAAGATCATTATTGCAGCAAACGGCGCAAAATAGATAAGCATCATAGCAATGGTTTTAATTACCATTACGGAATTTGCATGCTTGGATATGTTGTTGACAGCAAAATACTCATCAACTCTTTGCTTCAGGATTTCAAAGAAATTGGTTTTGTCTTTGCTTACAAATTTTACTTTACCTTTGAGTTTCAAAAATATATTAGGTGTGTGTTTTAAAAATTTTTACGTCTTTAAAAGTAATTATTTCAAGGCTATTATAAAAGCCAAATATCAATATTTTTGTATACTAATTCATATGTATATTACTGTCAAATTGAGTAAAGCCGGTAGTTATTTCTGTGATAAATTATATTTATTCCGTTTCTTTTTATTTAAAACCAATAAAAATCCTTATTAATAGCAGTTTTATTTTATATCATAAATTTTATTTTATCCCGGCAAAATCAATTGCCGGGGTATTTATATATTTTCTTTAAAAAAATACTTCGGGTAACTCATTTACAGGTCAAGACAACTATTAATCAAAATCATCATGGCAAAATTAAAATCAAAATATACATGTCAGAGCTGCGGTTATTCATCCGTAAGATGGAGCGGTAAATGTCCGGAATGCAACAACTGGAATTCAATGACTGAAGAACTGATAACTCATGAAAAAGACATAAGAGAACGGAAAAATTCAAAATCGATATTAAAAGTAAATGAAAATAATTTCAAAGCCTTATCCGATATAAGCTCCATAAATGAATCAAGAACGAAAACACATATCACCGAACTCGACAGGGTGCTTGGAGGCGGGATCGTTGATGGTTCCGTAATTCTTATAGGAGGTGATCCGGGTATCGGGAAATCCACTCTCATGCTTCAGCTCGCTGAAAAGATCGGAGATAAAAAGATACTTTATGTGAGCGGTGAAGAATCTGCATCACAGATAAAGCTCAGAGCAGACAGATTAAATTTTAATCTCAGTAATTTTTTTATTTTATCCGAAACCAATCTTGATATAATACAGGCGGTAATAGAACGTGAAAGACCTGAAATAGTGGTAGTGGATTCAATACAGACGGTTTACAGATCTGAAATTGAAAGCGCTCCCGGAACGGTCTCACAGCTAAGGGAGTCGACTGCTTTGCTCATGAATCTTGCTAAATCAGATAATTTTTCAGTGTTCATAGTCGGACATATTACAAAAGAAGGGATGATAGCCGGTCCAAAAGTACTTGAGCATATGGTCGATGTCGTGCTGCAGTTTGAAGGAGAAAGAACCCATTCATTCAGAATATTGCGGGGAATAAAAAACAGGTTTGGCTCTACCAATGAGATAGGTATTTTTGAAATGACCGAAGCCGGATTGAAGGAAGTACTGAATCCGAGCGATGTTTTTCTTTCACAGAGAAACTACGGAGCTTCAGGCTGTGTGATCTCTGCATCAATGGAAGGCACAAGACCTGTACTTATTGAGGTTCAGGGACTTGTAAGCAGTTCAAATTACGGAATTCCTCAGAGAACCTCGATGGGATTTGACTACAAAAAACTTAACATCATAGTAGCTGTACTTGAAAAGAAACTGGGACTGTTTCTCAATAAATATGACATATTTCTGAATATAGCCGGAGGAATTAAGATAGATGAACCTGCTATAGATCTTGCTGTTGCAATGAGTATTTATTCATCTTTAAAAGACATTCCAGTTGATTCGGAAACAGTAATACTTGGTGAAGTAGGGTTATCAGGTGAAGTGAGAACGATCTCTTACGCTGAAAGAAGAATAACCGAAGCAGAAAAATTAGGTTTCAGAAAGATCATAATACCAAAAGGGAATTTAAAAAATCTTAATCTTAAAAAATTCAAAATAAAAGTAGAAGGAGTCGGGAAGATAAAAGAGGCTTCCGAATTAATAATATAATATCATTTGGAATTTGATTTAAAACTATTTTTTATTTTTAAGGTGAGTTTTTCAACTTTCTGTACATGCTCCATCCATGCATTTATTGCTTGATCATTTTTCTTTTGCAAACACAGCTTCAGGAACAATCTGTGAGGAGACGTGTCGTAATTTTCAGTGAACTTAAATACGAATAATTCATTCAACGTTCTGATATTATGCATATATATTTCATCGAACAAACCAAGAATAAAATTCATTTTGGAAGGTGAATAAATTACTTTGGCAAAGTCCCATAAAAGATAACCAATTTCATTCATATTATTACATTTATCAATGATATCAAGGATCTTATAAGCTTTAGTGTAAGTCCTTTTTGTATAATTTGGGATTGCATTTTTTAGCAGGACGGGAGCAAGTAGATTGTAAAAGACAGCCATTTCCTTTATATATTCAAAAGTTATCCTTTTTACGAAACTGCCCCTGTTGGCAATGACCTCAATATAACCTTCACTCTGAAGTATCCTGAATGCTTCCCGGACAGGAACTCTGCTAATGTTCAGAATTTTTGCTATTTCAGACTCTTTTATGTGCTGCCCGGATTTATATCGGGAATTGGAGATCTCCTTTCTGATAAAAGCCGCTACTTCATTTATAATTGTAGTTTCTCTTTTCATAATGTTGTTTTCCGCATTGCAATATTGTAACCTAATTCCGGATTATTTTTTTGGATTAATTAATTTTTCTAAATCTGCTAAAAACCCGCTCCAGTATTTTATCGCTTCAACAGGCTTGTTTTGTTTGCAAAGTTCTATGAATTTTTTGTGTGAATCGATCTTGAATTTTGCGTTGTTTTTATCTTCAAAAAACTCATTTAAAAGTCTGACATTATGCTGATATATTGTATCAAAAACCCTGATCATGAATTTCATATGCGAAGGGGAATATATTACTTTTGCAAATTCCCAGAGAAGATATGCTGTATCTTCATTGTTTTCTGATTTCTCAATTTTATCAATAATGCTGTCAGCTTTATTATATGTCTTTTCAGTATAATTTGGAATTGCTTTTTTCAGCATTTCCGGAGCTAGAAGTTTATAAACTATGATAATCTGATTTATAAATTCAGGTGATAATTTCTTGACAAAGCATCCTTTGTTTGGCTTAAATTCGAGATATCCTTCACTTTGTAATATTCTTAATGATTCTCTGACAGGAACTCTGCTGACACCCAGATCTTTAGCTACGGTATTTTCACTAATATGCATACCGGGTTTAAGTATATTACTTGTTATCTGTTCTCTTAAATATTTCGATATTTTTTTTACGGACGTGGTGTTTCCCTTCAAAATTTGTCTGCCTTAAAGTTTACGAAATTTAAGGATATTAATTATCAAAAAAAATCTAAATTTATTGATTTAACATTAACTGAGTTTATTCATTTCAAAAATAAATTTTATATGACATAAATAAATAGTAAATTGGATAGATATAAAATTATGATAAAAAATTTTTATTGCTCTTAAGTACAAATAGGTATTCACAATCCGTAAACAATATGGCTTTAACCGGAAACCGTGATTATTTCAATTCAGGAGGCACTCCTTCACGTTTTCATTATGCATCCTGTTATGGATATGCAGCCAATGGCAGAGAATATGAAATTATAAGTCCCTACGAGATGGTACAACTGCTTATGACATTTCTGATGCTCAGGTTATTACAGAGATTTTCACAATTCCCGGTCCGGGTTCTTTTATAATTACAGAGAAATGAAGACCTATGATACTAACTAAAAGCAGTAAACTATCCCGGGTAATTTTAAATCATATAAACAATTTAAAAAAATCTGAAACTCATGTTAAAAATATTCACAGTAGATGCTTTTACGGATAAATTGTTCTCAGGTAATCCTGCTGCAGTCTGTCTGCCGGATCAGGAAATTGATGAGAAATTAATGCTTAGCATTGCCGCTGAAATGAATCTGTCCGAAACTGCATTTGTAAAAAAATTAAATGACCGGGAAGGTTTCAGTCTCAGATGGTTTACACCAAAATCCGAGGTAGAGCTATGCGGTCATGCAACCCTTTCTGCCGCTCATATATTATGGCAGGAAAATATCATTCCGGCCGGGAATGAAGCAGTATTTCATACTTTGTATAAAGGAAAACTAACTGCAAAGAAAACCAATGAAGGCATTGAATTGAATTTTCCTGTAAATGTCCCGGCTATTGCTGATTCTTTTGCTGAATTTGAATCTGCGCTTGGATTTAAACCCGTAAGCTTTGCTGTTACAGACCATCATTATCTTGCCGAAATGAATACTGTAGTAGAATTATTAAATGTAAAACCGGATTTTAAAGCACTTGAAAAGCTTGAGAAATACGGAACTATCATAACTGCTGCATCTGATAATGAGAATTATGATTTTGTATCTAGATTTTTTGCACCTTCAAAAGGTGTTCCCGAAGATCCGGTTACGGGATCTGCTCACTGTGTTCTGACACCTTACTGGAGTAAGAAATTAAACAAAACTTCTCTGATGGCATTTCAGGCTTCGGAAAGAGGCGGTTATCTGAAAGTCAGTCTGGTGGATGACAGGGTATTAATTACCGGAAATGCAGTAACAGTTTTATCCGGTCAACTCTTTTTATAATATTATAATATTAT
>JAGQWH010000086.1 GCA_020437545.1 Ignavibacteriota bacterium | reverse complement strand
GTTGGATGCGTTATTAAAAGTAAACGAACCCTGACCTGAAGGTGAAAGATAAGATTTAGCCGAATCTGCTATCGCAAACGGGCTTGAAGAATTTCTTAGAAATACCCTCATTGTATCGCTCACCATTACATTCGCACCGGAATTATAGAATCCCTGCAACTTTGCCGTAAGGTCTAGAACTTTTGCGCCTGATCCGGAACTTTGTATCCAGTCTATTATTTTTTTATAAACGATAACCGGTCCGAGTGGACTTGTAGGAGATCCGCTTGTTGCTCTCAGACTTGAAAATCTGTTTGTCATAAAAAAAGTATTATAATTTGAACCCGTAAAACTAACGGCTATACATGAGTCATTTCCGTTTCCTGTAACTGACTTTGGTTTGAATGCAGGACTGCTTCCGTTTACCGGTTTTATTAATTCAGGTGAGTATGGTTCAGATACTGAATCCTGAGTTATTCCGTTAAATAAACCTACGCCTCTGAATTTACTTCCGCTGGAAGGAATGTTACTGATCCAGTTTTCACTAATGGTCTTAGCCTTGAGATATTGTCTGTAAAATACAGTATCAGCAGGAGTCGGATAGCCTAAGGCAGGATCGCTGTTGGTTGCAATATCATCTCCAAAAACTATCAGTGATTTCTTATTTCCTACGGTGGAATTATCCAAAAACGCTTTCATGGAATCCCTTACCCATGGAGAATAATTCAGCTCCTGTTTTATATTAACAAACATTATTTTCCATGGTTTATATGCTCCTGTATAATTAATTCTTACAGTATCAAAATTTGATGCATATCTTCCGTCATTTAATATTGCTCTGACAAGACTATCTCTGTCCTGCTGTTGTGAATACATTACACAAAGTTCTTTTGCAACTCTGGGAGTGATGGTTGCATTCATCTGATTGTTTGAATTATTTCCGTCTGAGATAAGTATTGAATCCCTTACAGTATAAACTGTACCCGATGTGAAATTCCACGGATCAAAAGTAACCGATGCATTAGCTCCTGCAGCCAGTCCTGACACTGTCTTTGTGCTTGTATATCCGCCCGGTGTTATGGTTCTTCTTACACTGAAACTTGACGAACCTGTACCTGCATTGAAAACTTTTCCTACGGGTGAATAAGTTGAAGAATTAAAATACTGTTCGTAAACAGGACCTAAATCAGAGATACCCGCATCAACAGTTGCCTGATTTCCAATCTCGGATTCTATTGCGTAATTAAGCCCGTTTGATCTGGAAAACTCATAAACTCCGTTTGTGGCTGATCCTACCGGCACAAGATTTGCAAAATAATTTGCATCCGGTCTGGCGGGTATATCATAATCTACCTGCAGGGGACCGAAATATGAATCGTTACCTGCGTATTCTGTCTGAGCTATTCCTACATAATAAATATCATTGGTAATGATCACAGGCTTTGGATCAGTAATTTCAAATGTCTTGTAAGTATTATTGTCTGAGGATTTTAATTTGTAGTGCGATGATTTTCCAACAACAACTCCCGCACTGTTAACAACATAACCATATACGATCTGCCCGATATTTTTCAGATCATTGGAGATCTTAATGTTCACTTTTCTTACCTGTCCTGTTCCTGTCATTTTATATTTACTCATAAATGCATATTCACTCGACCAGCCTACGGATGAGTTACAACATGCCGAATCCACATACCTTATTTTACCCGGATTTACTTCAGTAATAAATGTCTTTGAATTATTTGAATTATTATCATCAGGCGGAATGGATACAGTGACACTGGAAAATCCATTTAGCACAGGATTGAATCCCATAAAATCAACCTCCTTTGATTCAAACGGACCCATATACGGGATGACCAAAGAATCAGAAAGTGAATTTGTTCCGGTAATATTCAGATAGACTTTTAGATTGGATACCGGAGTTATACTATTATTTTTTATCAGAACAGGGATATTATCCGGCACTCCATAGACCAGAGGAAGTCTTCCTTTAGCCCAGACATTTTCGACGGATGCATCGGCATTTCCGCTTACTTCTCCGATCTTTACATTATCAATAAAGAGATTATTTGAGCAATTTTCCCATACCTGAAAATATATCTGTGTGGCATTTTCAGGAAGATCAATTATCATTGTTCCCCATTCATTTCCCTGAGGAACAAAATACTGATCTGTCCCGGGAGCTGTCTGGAGCTCTTCTCCGTTATAATAAACAAGACTATACCAGTCTTCATTTATATCGTCGTAATAAAAAATTTCAAGCGCATCATAATATAAATATCCGTCATCATAAGGGGCGTAAGCAAAATCAAAGATCAGTTTATCGTTATTCTGCGTCGGGCTGAACGAAGAAGTATAAATTGTATTATCCGAATAGTTACAATTCCAGCTGGAATAAAACATGCTGATCATACCGTTTCCATATCCGCTCACTCCGTAATATTGCTCCCACTCGCTATCACCGCTATAAACTGTCCATCCGCCCGGTGGGAATATTCCTGATTCAAAATCTTCCTCAAGAAGCCAAGCTCCTCTTGACTGTAAACTTACTTTTTTAGTATTCATAGTTACATTTTCCATCACTTTTTTTCTGTCAACTTTTGATGGACCTTTTTTGTGAATGCTTTTTGGTTTGATAATATTTTTTGTTGTCTGGGAGTATGTTACTTCTCCAAACATTAAAAAAGCAATCAAAACTAAAACAATTAATCCGGTTAAATTTTTCATTTTTTTCCTTTCGAAAGAGTTTTTTTATTATTATAAATATTTTTTTATTTTTGAATAAAAAATACCTTCATATATTTCAGCAAAGAATAACTTATAAGATTTTATAAGTTCGTATGGCGTACGATGCAATACTGAATTAAATCTATGAAGGTAATAAAATAATAATTGTTACATCGTTACGCCATTTTGACAAATATATGGAACTTAGTATTGTTTGCAAAAGAAAAAAAAAACGGGTTTTAGAACATTAAATTTTCCGGATGTTTCAATAAACGGTAAAACTTTTACTTTATGCGCATTTTTTGATAATTTAAGATTAATTTTTTAGCAAAAACCGATATTTTTAAATGCATAATTCAAAGCTGATACAATGACTTAATTCTTTAAAGCCACCCGAATTCTGAAAGTTAAAGGATTATGTTTATTCTCTTTTTTTTTATAAGAATGAAAAGATCATTTTATTACTTGATACATTAAAAATTTTCTATCCGGATTTTAATCAGAAAGGACTGTCAGCATTAAATATTGAGTAGAAGGTGTTATCTGAAAAAAAATGATGAAAAATATTTTCAGAGAATGCTTAATCTGACTAAAGAAAATATACTCTACAATATCACTAATATCCGGATTCAATTTCTTTCAGGATGAACTTAATTACTATACAAATTACTCAATGATACGTTTATTGAAATACAATAACTTAAATGCAGATCGAAACGGATCACAACAATTATATTTTTTAACCTGAGATTGTCTGATGAAATTATTGAATAAATTAAAATTAGTTATGATGAATTGAGTCCTGTACTTCTTATATATTTTAATGTATAATGCTTTTAAAAGATAAGAATGAAAAATATTTTTCAAGCTGAAAGAACTAGAAGAATCAAAGGAAAATTACTTTACGTTTATATGTATCATAATTGAAATGATCAGCTTAAGATTCGGATTATATACCGAATTAAATACCTGTAAATTAAAAGAAAGCATTGATGAAATAAAATTCAATCAGTTTGGAATCAAAAACTGGCTTACAGATTAACTGAAAGATTTTTATTAAACAAAAAAGACCGGACGATGCCGGTCTTTTTATATTAAACATAATATTCAATTCTGTTATCTGTTCTTTCTTAAATTCTTAATGATATTAAAAGTATTATTCTTATCCCTAATCATAATATCCGGAACCGGCGCATTCAGATTGAACTTGTTCTTAGTTGCTTCATAAATTTCATTATCCGGTATGAATTCGGATTGAATCTTATCAGTGATGTTTACTTTTTCATTACTTCTGATAAGGTCCTGACTTACTTTGTATTTAGCAAGTATTTCCGGACCTGATGATGGTGTTACTTTCTGAACAAATCCGCTTGAATTATTATTTGTCTGAATGAGATCAGAAAGATCAGTAAAGTTATCACCGTTAACATCTGTTTTCCTGTAACCAACTGAAAATACAGAAGCATCATTATTTATTAGTACAATATCAGTAAGATCAATGTTTCCGTTCTGATTAACATCTCCGGTATAAATCACCCAGTTTGATCCCTGCTTTTTCATATTGTTTCCGAAAGCTTTTGCAGAGTCTGTTGTGAAATTATATGACAATTGACCTGATGAAAATACCTGAGTTGTTTTACTCCAGGTCTCAAGACCGTTTCTGTGCTTAAGCTGAATGTAATACGGAGTGCTGTTTGCTGCTAAACTAAATACAAACGAACCCTGTCCTGCCTGATTAAGATAAGATTTTGCGGAATCAACTATCGCAAACGGTGACGTTGCATTTCTTAAAAACACCCTCATAGTATCTCTTACCATTTGGTTGGTTGTTTGATTATAGAATCCCTGCAGTTTGACAGTTAGATCCAGGACCTTCGCTCCTGTATTCGAATTTTGCAGCCAGTCAATGATCTTGGTATAAACTCTCACCGGTCCAAGCGGAAAAGAAGGTGAGCTGCTTGTTGATCTCAGACTTGAAAATTTATTTGTCATAAAGAAGGTATTGTAATTTGCACCCGCAAAGCATACGGCATTGCATGAATCAGCTCCGTTACCTGTAACTGACTTTGGTTTGAATGCTGCGATACTGCCGTTTGTTGGTTTTATTAATTCAGGAGTATACGGATCCGATACTGAATCTTGGGTTATTCCGGAAAAGAAACCGACACCCCTGAATTTACTTCCGCTGGAAGGAATGCTTCCTATCCAGTCATCACTTATTGTCTTTGCTTTGAGATATTGTCTGTAAAATACTGAATCAGCAGGTGACGGATATCCGGTCGAAGGGTCATTGCTGTTTGCTATAGCATCCCCGAAAACAATAAGGGATTTTTTATTTCCTGCCGTTGAATTATCAATAAAAGCTTTCATTGAATCCCTTACCCATTGAGAATAATTAGCTTCTTCTTTAAAGTTCACAAATAAAATTTTCCATGGTCTGTATGATCCGGTATAGTTTATTCTCACGGTATCAAAATTATTTGCATATCTTCCGTCATTGAGAACCGATCTTACGAGACTGTCTCTGTCCTGCTGTTGTGCCCAGAGTATACAGAGGTCTTTTGCAATTCTTGGAGTAATAGTAGAGGTCATTTGATTATTTGCCATGTTACCGTCAAATGTAAGTATGGTATCTTTAATAGTATAAGTAGTACCTGAAGTAAAAGTCCACGGATCGAAAGTAACAAATGCATTTGCGCCGGCTGCAAGACCAGAAACGGATTTTGTACTTGTATATCCTCCGGGAGTAATAGTTCTTTTTATGTTGAAACTTGACAGACCGGTACCGGCATTAAAAACTTTATTTTTTAATGTAACCGTTGTGGAATTATAATACTGATCATACACCGGACCCAGGTCAGATATTCCATTATCTACAAGAGTCTGATTTCCAATCACTCCTTCTATCGCATAATTCTGTCCGTACTCTCTCGGAAATTCAAAAACGCCGACTGTCGAACCGGCAGGTCCGACACCGGAACCGTAATTAGCATCAGGTCTGGAAGGGGCTTCATACAACATTTCCTGCGGAGTAAATGCAAATCCATCTCCTGCAAATTCAGTCTGAGCAATACCTATATAATAAAAATTATTTGTAATGATCGGAGGTTTTGGATCTGTGATCGGGAATGATACATATTTAGTATCATCAGTCGACTTTATTTTATAATGAGGTGATTTACCAAGTACATTTCCGTTGTTATCTAAAACATAACCATAAACTATCTGACCTGCATTATTGGCGCCTATTTTTATATTAACATTTCTGATCTGTCCTGTACCTGACATATAATATTTATTCAAAAAAGCATTTTCTCCTATCCAGCCAACACCGGAATTACAGCAGTTTGAATCAACATATCTTATAGTATTTGGATTTGACTGACAAACATAACTCTTTGAATTATTATTATTATCTTCATCATCAGGCAATGAAACAGTTACATTCGAGAATCCATTCAAAACCGGAGTGAATCCGAGAAACTCAACCTGCATAGTATCTCCGGCACCTATTGACGGGATAACAAGTGAATCCGATAAATTACTTGTACCTGTGATATTCAGATAGACCTTTAAATTTGTAATAGTGTTAGCTGAGTTATTTTTGATCAGTGCTGGAATTTTATCCGGTACACCATAAACAAGCGGCAGTTTTCCTTTAGCCCATACAAATTCAACTGAAGCATCTCCGCCCGAATTTACCGGAGCGCTTACTGCTATATTATCTACATACATATTATTTCCGCATCCGTTAATCGCTACAAATGAAATTCTGTTAGTTCCATATGGCAGGAGAATACTTTTTGTCTGCCATTCATTATTCTGAGGTTGATACGGACCCTGTTCAAACGGCGCTGTCTGAAGATCAAATCCTGAATAATAGATCAAAGAGTTCCAGTTTCCTCCCTGATCAGTTGAATAAAAAATTTCCATATCATCAACATCAAAAGTATCATACGGAGCATAAGCATAATCAAATGACAAATATTCAGATCCGGAAGTAGAATTAAATGAAGGAGAAACCAAAGAATCATCACTTCCTCCGTCACAATCATAAAAATTATAAAAAGCTGAATAGTCTCCATTGCCAAATGCACTGTAAACACTGCTCTCCCATAAATATGAACCGTTTCCGGGATTGTTCCAGCCCGGAGGAGGGAAAATTCCGGATTCAAAATCTTCAAACAATAAATTATTAACCGCTCCGACTTTAATATTATCTACATAAATATTATTGCTGCAGTTCTCAATGGAATTAAAATAGATCTGAGTTGCATTGGCAGGAATTGGAATATACTTTGTTCCCCACTCATTACTTGCCGGTACAAAATAATTTGATGTCTCTGATCCTGTCTGAAGATCCTGTCCGTTAATATAAATCAGACTGTGCCAGCTGTTATCTCCGGTACTGTAATAAAAAATTTCAAGATCATCATAGTACGTATTATTTCCGTCATTCCATGGACGGTAAGCATAATCAAAGATCAGAAAATCAGCATTGGAAGTCTGAGGAAAAGTGGTTGTGTAAATTGTGTTTGACCCGCTGCAATTCCAGTTACTGTAAAACATAGAATAATTTCCGGTTCCATATCCGCTGTATGGAGCCTCCTGCCATACTTCACTTCCGGATGTAACTGTCCAGCCTGAAGGCGGAAAGTTTCCTGTTTCGAAATCCTCATTCATAAGCCAGCTTCCGGATAAATTCTTTCTGTAAGATCTTGTATTACTTTTAATTTTTTCTGCGACCTGTTTTTTGTCGATTTTTTTTGCAGTTCTCATTTCAGGTCTTATAGTTTTAACTTTCTTATTTATTTGCTGGGATAACCCGATCTGACTTAACATCAGAATTCCAATAAGACAAATAAATAAAGTTGCTAAAGATTTTTTCATTTTTTAAAATTCTCCTTTCTAAGAGATTTATTAAGTATTAAGTATTAAGTATTAAGTATTAAGTATTAAGTATTAAGTATTAAGTATTAAGTATTAAGTATTAAGTAAAAAACCTCAGGATATTTCTATAAAACCCGGCTTTTAAGAAATTAGAAGCCCGTATGGCGTACGATGAGATCAATAGATAAAATATCCTGAGGAGAATTTAAAAAATAAAAAACGGTTCATCATTACGCCAAGTGGTTCAAAAATATAATTATCAAATATTTTTGTCAAAGAAAAATATATCCGATTTTAGAAAACTTTACAGTAAAAAACATATAAATTCTGATCAAAAACATTTATTTTTGCCAAATTCGTATACATTTCAAACCCGGATTTTAGATAATCCTAAAATTACCATGCAGAATTCCAGACTGATACAACTTTTAAAATCTCTGTCACCTTCCGAACTCAGGGAATTTAAAGATTTTGTAAACTCTCCATTATACAATAAGAATAAAAAGATAATTTTATTATTTGATGCTTTGAGAAAATTCTATCCGGAGTTTGATCATCCGGATTTAAGCAATGAAAAGGTATTCTACACAGCATTCGGCAGCGGTGACTATGATTATTTTAATTTTAAAAATCTTATCTCTGATCTACTGGCACTGGGTAAAGAATATCTTACTTTCCTGCAATTCCGGAAAGACCGGGATAAAAGTAATATTTTATTGCTTTCTGAATTGAGGGACAGAAATCTTGATAAATTATTTGAACAGACCTTTAAAAGTCTGGATAATAAACTAGAATCGGAAAACATTACGGATGAGAGATTTTATCTGAAAAAGCTTGAACTTACGGAGGAGATCTTATCTTACAGAATTCCAAAGGATCCTGATTCAAGATTTGATTATTTGCAGGATGAACTGAATTTTTTCTTAAAGTATAGTGTGATCAGACTTTTGAAATTTTATAATTTAATGCTTCATGAAAAGGAACAGAATAACTGTAATTTTACTCTTGAAATGTTTGAAGGTGTAATGGATTATATAAGAACCAAAGAGGAAGATAACCCGACACTTCTGATATATTACAACATAATTCTTTTGAATATCGAAAAGAAAGAAAAATATTTTTTTAATCTTAAAAAGCTCAAGGAAAAATATTTTGATAACCTGAATAATGGTGACAGATTCATGCTCTTTCTTCATCTGGCAAATTACTGCGCATATGTATATAATGTATTAGGAAAAAAAGATTTCATGAAAGAACATTTCCTAATATCAAAAGAAAATTATGAAAGAGGCACCATTTTTCTGGGAAAGGTCTTATATCCGGATTTTCTTAATCATGTCAAGATCGCAGTCAGAGTAAATGAATTTGAATGGGCTGAAAATTTCATAAATGAATTCAGTCATCTTCTCACTGAAGAGAAACAAAGCACTCTCAACTTTTGTCACGGGTTCATCAGTTACAAAAAAGGTAACCTTGAAACTGCGCTAGAATTATTTTCCAAAACAAAATTCCAGAGCTTTATAATAAAGGTACAGGTCAAAATTCTTATTCTTCAGATCAATTATGAAATGGGATACTATGTCGAAGCAAGCGCCAATATTGATTCATTCAGACATTATCTGTCGAGGGAAAATTCGATGGTTGTAAATTTTAAGGAATCCTATTTTGACTTTCTCAGAAATCTGAATGATCTGATAAAACTCAAATCAGGTGAAAAAGATATTAATGATAAGGCAAATTTAAAACTTCTAAAAAACAATGCAGACTTAATTAAATTCAATCAGTTTGGTATCAAGATATGGCTGAGAGAAAAAGTTGATGAAATTATAAAGAATTAGGAATTAGGAATTTTTATTTGAAAAAAGATAAATATTCATTTTCAGAGAAGTTGAATTATAATTCACCTTTCGGTTTTCAAAGCAGAAACATAATCATTTCCATTTATTTTCAGTTAAAACCTTTACTTTTCAGCCATTTTTTAATAATTTAGACTTTATGATTTAGAAACCATTTCTTTCTTTTATGCAGAATTCCAAGCTGATCCAGCTTCTACGTTCTTTAAAAACTTCAGAATTCAGAGAGTTTAAGGAGTATTTAAACTCCCCTGTTTTTAATAAAAATAAAAATATAATTGCATTATTTGACGCTGTAAAGAAATATTATCCTGCTTTCGATCAAAAAGGAATGGATAATGAAAAAATATTTAAAAAGATATTTCCCGGTGAGAAATATGATTATTTCAAACTGAAGAATCTGACCTCAGATACATTTGGTCTGGGAAAGGATTTCCTTTCATTTATTTTCTACAGGGATCATTCACCTTTAAAAGACAAATATTTACTTGAGCAGCTGAGGGACAGGAGTCTTGACAGTATTTTCGAACAAACCCATAAAGCAGTTACTAAAAAACACGTGAAATCCAAAGTCAGAGATGAGAATTTTATTCAAAAAAGTCTTGAGCTGACGGAGGAGATGCTCTTTTATAAGATCCCAAAAGATCCGGATTCACGTCTTGGATTTTTTCAAAATGAACTTGATCTTTATCTGCAATATACTCTTATCAGATTATTGAAATATTATAATATAATGATGCATGAGAAAAATCAGAATAACTGTGAATTCAAAATGGGTTTGTACAATGAAGTAATGAATTATTTAAGAGAAAATCCTCAGGATAATCCTACCATTAAAATTTATTATAACATTGTTTTGCTGGGAGAAGAAAAAAAGGACAAATATTTTTATGAGTTAAAAAAGTTAAAAGAAAAATATATCAATGAATTGAATACAGAGGATACATTCACCCTGTTCATGCACATGGCTAATTATTGCGCTTACAATTTTAATGTGCTCGAAAAACCTGAATTCATGAGAGAACATTTTTTATTGTCAAAAGAAAATTTTGAAAATGGCACTATGCAACTTGGAAAACTTTTATATCCGGATTTTCTTAATCATGTAAAAATTGCCGTAAGAGTTGATGAATTTGATTGGGCTGAAAGATATATATCCGAACACAAAGATCAGCTCACTGAAGAAAAAGAAAATACACTGAATTTTTGCTACGGCTATATTAGTTACAAAAAAGGAGATCTTGATAAAGCGCTTGAACTCTTTTCCAAAACCAATTTCCCTATTTTCATTCTGAAAATACAGGTGAAGATACTACTGCTGAAAATAAATTATGAGAAGGGTTTCTATGAGCAGGTTTATGCGATGATAGATTCATTCAGACATTATCTGTCCAGAGAGAATTCTTTGCTTGAAGTTTCGAAAGAATCCTATTATGATTTTATAAAGGTTTTAAAGGAACTTATAAAATTAAGATACATGCCGGACAAAGATGAAATTAATATCAATTTACAAAAGATAAAGAATGACATAGAAGATATAAAATACAATCAGTTTGGCATAAAAATATGGCTGAGGGAAAAAGCGGGAGAGGTGGTTGAGAATTAGGAATTACGAATTAGGAATTAGGAATTACGAATTAAATATTTTAAGCTTTCAACTATCAACTGTCAACTGTCAATTATCAACTGTCAACTGTCAATTATCAACTAATTTCAAAAATCTCTTAAGTGTATTTTCATTACAATTTGAACTCAGAGGTGATCCTGCGTAGTCCGGATTTCCTGTAAGGAAGATTATATTATTTTCATTTTTGTTTAGTGAAAGTTCACCGGTTAAAGGAATAAGCAGTCTGTCTAATTTATATTTACCTCTGTTCTTTGTTATTAATTCAGTTTCCTTATCAAATACTATCTCAAGTGCTTTATCATCTTTTTTAATTTCTTCTACTCTTTCCGGATCGACATACAATCTCAGTTCATCATCTATATCTGAAAATAATTCATCAATAATGTTAAGCAGTTCGGACTTCTCCGAACTGCTTAACTTAACAACCGATTTATTTCCGTTTTCATAAATGTAAATCTCCAATCCTTCTTTACTTTGATATTTACAGAGGATTGAGTTTATCATAAGAATAAAGATTACTGTTAATATTTTCAAAATGTATCAATTAAATTTACAAACTTCAATGAAACGGAATAAATAAATTTACTGAACAGAAATTACATCAAGCAATATTGCAGTATCATAAATACTGTCACCGACATCACCTGCTGACAAAACCAGTGTAACTGTCTGACCTCTGTAGGCTGTTACATCAAAAGATAAATTATCCCATCCTGTCATATACACTCCTCCCACGTCAAATACTATATCAGGGGAGACTGAAACAAGCATTCCGGGTTCCTGCTGAGTAGCGCCAAACTGTGCTGCGATCTGATCAATTGTTTTCCTGTAGAGAACTACGTTCGAACCATTTGGCAGCAATAATTTAATTTCAAAGAAATCCTGATACTGCGAACCAATATATTCAAGGAATTCTTCTGAAAGAAAATTATATTTCAGTGTCAGTGTAGACTGATTATTCAGTATGGCAAAGCATTGTGAAATTGATCCGCTTGATGTAGTATATCCAAGACCGGTGGAAATTATTCCCATGAAATTGCCCTGTGCAGGATTTACAAAACCAAGTCTGCTTATGACTCTGCCGTCTCCGCCTTTTGTCCAGGCATTGATGGTGCCTTCTTCAAAATCATTATTAAGAAGTGCATTTGAAAATTTGAGATCATTGTTTCCGACCTTCATCTGGAAATTTGCATGATGACTGCCCGGATCAGAAGCTGCAAAGAAAGCCTGGGAAGTTGTCATGTTATCAACTGCCAGCCTTTTAGTTACTGAATCTGCAATGGTTACACAGAATCCGCTGCTGACTACTTTATCATAGCCGTAATATGTTTTTGCACCTTTACCTAAAAAGGCATTACCAAGGTCAGGATTTTTTGTGCTTTCACACGAGTTGTTCAGAATTACTGAGTTTGGGAATGTTCCGGTCAGGCTCGATATATACGGAAATCTTACTGCATAAATATCAGCTATCACATTGACAGCCCCTATTGTGCTGATCTTCATGTTTTTCCATATTGCTAGCTTTCCTGCCTGAAGCAAAGCTTTGTATGTGTTTGTATAAACCGCAGCATTTGTATCTACTACTTCACCTGTAGCAAAAGCTTTACCCTGTGAGCCGTGAGTAGCAAGCACAACATATCCGTAATTTACAAAAGTATTAACAGTGCTTACTGTTGCCTCCTGATTTACGAGTGAGGTGATCTCAAATCCTTTGCATCCGGACTGATTCAACCTGTCAATAATTTTTTGTCTTTCATTTTTCGGAGCAAATGCATTCTCAAAAGGAGCATAGATAAGTACATTTCTGTTTCCGATTGCATTAGGATCTGCCGGCGGATTATCACCTGAATGGAATGAAAAATTTCCGTTCAGAGAATTTGTGCCTGTAGTTTGTTTGTTAACAGGGATTTTTGCTGTTCTCCTTGCGGAGCTGTCACCACCGAAACCTCCTCTGGTCTCAATCTCCCCTGCACTGTTAAGAACTGAAAATACCAGACCGCCTTTAAGTCCGGAAGAATAATTGATCATCAGACTTGTAGTTCCGTCACTTTCGACTGATTCAACACCCGGCTGGGTTTGAAGCCAGCTTGCAAGTTGAGTAACCGCAGATTCTATATTTCCGGGATTTCCTCCAAGATATGTCTGTAATTGTGTTTTTGCATTTTCCTGAGTATTCATTAAGATCCCGAAATTCTGAGAAGTCAGCTGAGCGTAAACATTTATAGTCAGCACCTGGGAATATTTATATTCAGATTGTGAAAATTTTCCCTTAGCTCTGAGTTTAATATTTCCGGGAGAGGCTTCGTTTAAGTTGATCAATCCGCTGTAAACATTGTCTTTGGCAATATCATCGCCATTTGCAAGATTACCGTTATCCAGAAGCGTTCCAAGCTCACTGATCTCATTATTGTTCTGATCCACTTTTGTGAGTGTAGCAATCGAATCAATAAATGTTATACCCGGCTCAACTGTGAATCTGAAAAGAACGGTTTGATTTGTATTAACAATCATTTCTCCCGGAGCAGATACTATAGTACCGCCAATACTGCCTGTCGGGACCGGAGGTTCTATAGGATTGTTTACCGAACTATCTTCACTGCATCCTGAAAAAAACAGAAGAGAAATAATTATAACGGATAATAGAAAATATAATTTTTTCATGACTAAAGTATTTTAATAGATCGTTTATAAATATTTTTTAGTATTATGTTATGAGAAATATTTAATAACATTATAATACTGATAAGCCAGATCTTATTAAAAAACAATAACCAAAACTTTAAATTTTCAAAGCTCTGAAGGAAAAAGATTGTCAGGTAACATTCCGGAACTTCGGGCAATAAGCAATTATACCGATCATTGCCTTTTAAAAGCATCTGGAAATCTTAGTTAAACAATATAACTTCTTACTGGTCCATTGGAGTTAATGTTTTTTCTCGTCAAACGATTTAAATTAAAACGAAACTGTTATATATAACTTTTACCTTTTCTTTGCATCTGAATTACATAGTCTTAACAATACTATCTTAATTTATAAATCGTAAAGCTGAGAGTGTTTTCTAATCTATTCGAATCTATTCTAATCTATTCGAATCTATTCGAATATAAAGGACAAGCATTAAACTCAACCCTTTACAAATTTTTTTTAATCTCTATTTTATAAAAAAAAACTACTAACTATTAACTATTAACTACTAACTATTTTCAAGGTGTCTGTTTAGTAACAAATTTATTCGCATTATTCAAAGCAATCAGCATATCCGTAAGATCGACTATCTTATTTCCATTCACATCAGTGTTTACATAACCGGTTGTGAATACTGAAGCTGCATTACTGATAAGAATTACATCTGTCAGATCTATAAGACCATTCTGATTTACATCACCGCTGTACAAACAGTATTTTGTACCTTTAAGAGTCTGATTATTTCCGTAAGCCTGCTCTGCTGCAAAAGTAAAATCATAATTAATGACAGAATCCATTACATAAGCAACTGCCGTCTTGCTCCATGTTTCAAGTGAGTTTCTGTGTTTAAGCTGCAGGAAATAATTTCCTGATGCAGCATTACTGAACTGAAAAGACGCTCTGAATGTAAGGGAGTCCAGTACTTTTTTGGATGAATCAACTATAGCATAAGGAGCAGAAGCATTTCTGAGATAAACTCTTACTGTATCCCGCATATTTAAATTATTTGTCGAAACATTATAAAAACCTTCCATGATAAGAGATATTCCAAGAGTATTGCCAATTGTGAATCTTCCAAAGGAATTTATATTATCCTGTGTTACTGTATTCTGAGCAATGTTTACAATACCGCCATTTGTTTCATAACTTATCCCGGCATTAGTGGATTTAAACAAACTCAATTTAGATTCTACATTACCGTTAAGTTCAGATTCATCATAATGGAATACGAGTGTAGCATTAAGACCGGTATTATATACAGGTTTGATCGCATACCATCTTCTCACGGCCTGATTTCCTTCCGGCAGGGTCTGAACTCCCGGTCCTCTTTTCACTTCAGTCAGACCTAAATTTGAATTAGTAGTGATCTGAGCTCCGAGTCCTGCTACATTAAGATTGACAGGAGCGTTTAAATTTCTGGTAGTAACAATATAACCTGAATTTCCAATGATTGTATTTCCGGGAGTCTCTGAAAGACTTCCTGTCTCAGAGAGGGTAATTATCCTTCCATTCAGATTTAAGTCTCCTTTTAAAATACTTATCATTCCGGGAATAGTAATATTATCAACCAGTGTAACTCCCGAGGAATCATTGATTGTAACATTTACATAGTTTATGTATGGCTGAGGAAAATTCTGAGCAGCGGTACTGTTATATTCAATAGTGCTTTCAGCAGTTACAATTGCTCCTCCTACTGAAATTGGAGTTCCGCTTCCGTTCAGTTTTAATGTTTTTTTATTTAGAT